>CALUIQ010000203.1 GCA_944320735.1 uncultured Bacteroides sp.
TGGCTTCCACGGGCGAAGTAGGTTGCTTGGGCGATGACACCAATTGCGCCATCCTCAAGGCAATGCTCTCCGTGGGCTACCGTATCCCGGAGAAGAGCGTCCTCCTTTCTACCGGCGGACCGAAGCAAAAGGTGGAAATGCTCCAGGCCGCACGCCAACTCCAGAAGAAAGGCTACAAGCTCTATGCCACGGGCGGCACGGCCAAGTTCCTCATGGAGAACGGTGTGGAGAATACCCGCGTCTACTGGCCGAGCGAGGAAGGCCAACCCCAAGCGTTGGATATGCTGCACCGCAAGGAGATAGACATGGTGGTGAACATCCCGAAGAACCTTACGTCGGGCGAGTTGAGCAACGGCTACAAGATACGCCGCGCTGCCATCGACCTCAACATCCCACTCATCACCAACGCACGCCTTGCCAGTGCCTTCATCAGTGCTTTCTGCACGATGTCGGTGGACGACTTGCAGATTAAGTCGTGGGCGGAATACAAATAAAACGGAGAAAGGATCTCAATATAATTTAGAACACGGAGATACAGAGACACAGAGATTTTATTTCATTGATTTACAACTATATTTTCTCTGTGCCTTTGTGTCTCTGTGTTTTAAACCATTATATATAAAGTTCCATTGGCCTTCAACTTTCTGAAGTTTCCACATCTTAAAGATGGGGTGGCTTTGACTTTTTCTTATCCCACTGACAAATAAGTCGAGATTTATACCTAAATTTGCGGTCATGATTCAGATTGAGACTATATTCAATATATTGTGGAAAGGATTCATCATCGGCGTCATCGTATCGGCGCCATTGGGTCCGGTGGGTGTCTTGTGCATCCAGCGCACGCTGAACAAAGGCCGTTGGTATGGCTTTGTCACAGGCATTGGAGCTGCCTTAAGCGATATTTGCTATGCGCTGTTGACAGGCTACGGTATGAGCTTCGTGTTCGATTACGTGAATAAAAACATATTCTACCTGCAACTTTTCGGTAGCGTTCTTCTGTTGGCGTTTGGCGTCTACACCTTCCGGAGCAATCCGGTAAAATCCCTAAGGCCGCCCTCTGGTAACAAAGGGACCTATCTGCATAATTTTGTAACAGCCTTTTTCGTCACCCTTTCCAACCCGCTTATCATCTTTTTATATGTGGGTTTGTTTGCTCGTTTCTCGTTTGCGGGAAATGGCGCTTTGGTGTCTGAGACCGTTACCGGATACGTGGCCATCATCTTAGGAGCCTTGGCCTGGTGGTTCGGCATTACGTATTTTGTCAACAAAGTCCGTGCCCAGTTCAACCTTCGCGGCATCTGGTTGCTGAACCGCATCATCGGGAGCGTGGTAGTGATAGTATCCGTCCTTGGATTGGCATTTACATTGATGGGTGAATCTTTGTACTGATTATGAAAATAGCTCAAGCATTAAAAGAAAAGAACATAGCTGAATATCTGCTCTATATGTGGCAGGTGGAGGACTTGATTCGCGCCAACGGGTGCGACATTGACAAGCTGAAAACAAGTGTCATCAACCGTTTCCATGAAGAGGAACGCCCCGCACTGGAAGAATGGTATGAGAATCTATGCGACATGATGCGTGCCGAGGGCGTGACAGAGAAAGGACATTTGCAAATCAACCGCAACGTGATACTGAACCTGACCGAACTGCACGGTGCCTTGCTGGCCTCTACCAAATATCCTTTCTACAATGCGGCATACTTCAAGGCGTTGCCTTTCATTGTGGAGCTTCGCCAAAAGAGCAGACACAAGGAGGAGCCTGAGTTGGAAACCTGTTTCGAAGCATTGTATGGTGTGCTGCTATTACGTTTGCAGAAGAAAGAAATCAGCGCAGGCACAGTCAAGGCCATAGAGGTCATCAGCAGTTTTCTTTCGATGCTGGCTAACTATTATGACAAGGATAAAAAAGGAGAATTAAAAATAGACGATTGATATGAACATCTTGATTACTGGCGCCAACGGCCAACTTGGCAATGAAATGCGGGTACTATCTGCCGGACATCCCGCGCATACATATTTCTTCACCGATGTTGAAGAACTCGACATCTGCAATGCCGAGGGAGTGAAAACTTTCGTAAAGGACAATCACATAGACATCATCGTGAATTGTGCCGCCTATACCGCCGTGGACAAGGCGGAGGACAATGCCGAACTTTGTGACAAGTTGAACCACATGGCTCCCGGCTATTTAGCGGAAGCCGCCGAGGCGTACGGAGCGGGGTTGATACAGATTTCTACAGACTATGTGTTCGATGGCACGGCACATATACCTTATACAGAAGACGCGCCCACGTGCCCCAATTCTATCTATGGACGTACCAAGTTGGCCGGCGAGCAAGAAGTAATGTCCCGTTGCACCCGTGCAATGATTATCCGTACCGCATGGCTTTACTCGACCTTTGGCAATAATTTTGTGAAGACGATGCTCCGCCTGGGACGTGAGCGCGAATCATTGGGAGTGGTGTTCGACCAGATAGGTACGCCTACTTATGCCGCCGACTTGGCACAGACCATTTTCGCAGCCATCGAACAAGGCATTAAGCCGGGTGTCTATCATTTCAGCAACGAAGGCGTTTGCTCATGGTACGACTTCACCTTAGCCATCCACCGGTTGGCGGGCATTACCACTTGTAAGGTATCCCCCCTGCACACGGATGAATATCCCGCAAAGGCACCGCGTCCGCACTACTCTGTGCTGGACAAAACTAAGATAAAGCAAACGTATAACATCGAGATACCCCATTGGGAGAAATCACTCGAAACGTGCGTGAAACAATTAATGTAAATGGGAATTTAGCGGGGCGGAGCCCCGCAATGTGTCAATGTGCTAATATGCCAATGTGCTAATGCCATACGGCGTGAAAACACATCAGCGCAGACACAGCGCAGCTCCATTAGCACATTGGCACATTAGCATATTAGCACATTAAAATATCATTTTTATGGCGACAAACCCGGAAATAGAAAGAAGACGAACCTTTGCCATTGTGGCGCACCCGGATGCGGGTAAGACATCATTGACCGAGAAATTCCTCCTCTTCGGCGGACAGATACAAGTGGCCGGGGCGGTGAAAAGCAACAAAATAAAGAAAACCGCCACTTCGGACTGGATGGACATCGAGAAGCAACGCGGCATCTCGGTGACGACCTCCGTTATGGAGTTCGACTACAAGGACTACAAAGTGAATATCCTCGATACGCCCGGACACCAGGACTTTGCCGAGGACACCTACCGCACGCTGACCGCTGTGGACAGTGTCATCATCGTGGTGGACGGTGCCAAAGGTGTGGAGACGCAGACGCGGAAATTGATGGAGGTATGCCGTATGCGCAACACGCCCGTCATCATCTTCGTCAACAAGATGGACCGCGAGGCGAAAGACCCCTTCGACCTGATGGACGAATTGGAAGAAGAATTGGTCATCCAAGTGCGCCCCCTGACGTGGCCCATTGAGAGCGGTCCACGCTTCAAGGGCGTGTACAACCTCTACGAGCACAACCTCAACCTTTTCCAGCCCTCCAAACAAGTGGTGACGGAGAAGGTGGAAGTGGACATCACGACCGAGGAGTTGGACAACCGCATCGGACACGATTTGGCCGACAAGCTTCGTGGCGAATTGGAGCTGATAGAAGGCGTCTATCCGGAGTTCAATGTGGACGAGTATCTGAAGGGTGAAGTGGCTCCCGTGTTCTTCGGCTCAGCGTTGAACAACTTCGGTGTGGAAGAGCTACTCAACACTTTTGTAGAGATTGCTCCCAGTCCCCGTCCGGTGAAGGCAGAAGAACGCACGGTGCAGCCCGACGAAGCGAAGTTCACCGGCTTCATCTTCAAGATTACGGCCAACATTGACCCCAACCACCGTTCGTGCATTGCTTTCTGCAAGGTTTGCTCCGGCAAGTTTTCGCGCAATGTGCCCTACTACCACGTGCGGCACGACAAGACAATGCGTTTCTCCAGCCCCACGCAGTTTATGGCACAGCGCAAGACCACCGTGGACGAAGCTTGGGCGGGAGACATCATCGGCCTGCCCGATAACGGTACGTTCAAGATTGGCGACACGCTGACCGAGGGAGAAAAGCTACATTTTCGCGGCCTGCCCAGCTTCTCACCGGAGATGTTCAAGTACATCGAGAACGCCGACCCTATGAAGCAGAAGCAACTGGCCAAGGGTATTGACCAACTGATGGACGAGGGTGTGGCGCAACTCTTCGTCAACCAGTTCAACGGGCGCAAGATTATCGGCACCGTGGGTCAACTTCAGTTTGAGGTCATCCAGTACCGTTTGGAGCACGAATACAATGCCAAGTGCCGTTGGGAACCAGTCAGCCTCTACAAAGCGTGCTGGATAGAGAGTGATGACCCCACCGAACTGGAAGCATTCAAGAAACGCAAATACCAGTATATGGCCAAGGACCGTGAAGGGCGCGATGTCTTTCTGGCCGACTCGGGCTACGTGCTGCAAATGGCGCAGATGGACTTCAAGCACATTAAGTTCCATTTTACGAGTGAATTTTGAGGAATCATATATATGAAAGAAAATGAAGAGAGAAAAAACTAAAGATAATCACACGCAACGTCTTTCGCTGATGGCCAGAGTAAAATCTGCGCTACACAACGAAACCGCAGCTTTTATCGTGGGGCTTGTCCTTGTACTGTTTTCCGTCTATTTATTGCTTGCCTTTGTGTCTTTCTTCTTTACAGGAGCTGCAGACCAAAGCATTCTTTACTCAGGAAATGCAAGCGATTTAGGTTCGGTCAATAACGGAGTGCACAACTACGCCGGTTCGCGTGGGGCACAATTGGCCAATTATCTGATAAACGACTGTTTTGGATTAGCCTCGTTTTTCATATTGATTTTCCTTGCGATGGCGGGAATTAAATTGATGAAGGTACGTCGGGTCTGTCTTTGGCGTTGGTTTGTGGGGTGCTCCTTACTATTGATATGGTTCAGTATCTTTTTCGGTTTCGCCTTCGCTTCGCTTTATGCCGATTCATTTATCTATTTAGGAGGAATGCACGGTTATAACGTAAGCAGATGGTTGGAGTCGCAAATTGGCGCGCCGGGAGTTTGGATGTTGTTACTGGCCACGGCCATATGTTTCTTCATCTATATAAGTGCCCGTACGGTGGTATGGCTGAGGAATGTCTTTACTCTCAAATTTCTAAAGAAGAACCCGTCGAAGTCTGAGAATCCCGCAGGAACGGAGGAACCGCTTACTCCTAAAGCCGCCCCCATAATGGAGGAAGAGAATCGCATCGAAAAGGAGGACGACTTGGACGTAAAAGCAGAGAATGAAAAAGAGGTGTTTCCGGATAACGACATCTCACTGGAATGGAGCGGGACATCTACTGCATCCGAACCTGAACGTCCGACAGACGATGTGACGATGACCGTGGAAATCCCGGAATCCGAACCAACGGACAACCCCGGGCAAGCGACAGAACCGACGTTTCAGATAGAAGCCAACGAAGATGAGGAATACAACGGGGAAACATTAGAACCTTACAATCCACGCTTGGACTTGGAGAATTACCATTTCCCCACGTTGGACTTGATGAAGCATTACGATGACAACGGTCCCAACGTAGGGATGGAGGAATTGAACGAAAAGAAGGACAAAATAGTTGCCACCTTGCGTAGCTTTGGCATAGAGATTAGTTCCATCAAGGCTACCGTAGGGCCTACGGTGACCCTGTACGAAATCACGCCCGAACAAGGCGTGCGTATCTCAAAGATACGGGGTTTGGAAGACGACATTGCGTTGAGCCTTTCCGCACTGGGCATCCGTATCATAGCCCCCATTCCCGGGAAAGGCACTATTGGCATAGAAGTTCCCAACGAAAAGCCCAAAATCGTATCAGGGGAAAGCATCATTGGAAGCAAAAAGTTTCAAGAGTCCACTTATGACTTGCCCATCGCTTTGGGAAAGACCATCACGAACGAAGTGTTTATGGTAGACTTGGCCAAGATGCCTCATATCCTCGTGGCCGGTGCTACGGGACAAGGTAAGTCCGTGGGCTTGAACGCCATCATCACTTCCCTACTCTACAAGAAGCACCCCTCGGAGTTGAAGTTTGTGCTGGTAGACCCCAAGAAAGTGGAATTCAGCATTTATTCCGTCATCGAACACCATTTCTTGGCCAAGTTGCCCAACGAAGTAGAACCTATCATCACCGATGTGACAAAGGTGGTACAGACGCTTAATTCACTTTGCGTAGAAATGGATACCCGTTATGACCTTCTGAAAGCCGCCCACGTGGGCAACGTCAAGGAATATAACGAGAAATTCATCAACCGCCAACTCAACCCGGAGAAAGGGCATCGCTATATGCCCTACATCGTAGTGGTCATTGATGAGTTTGGCGACCTCATTATGACTGCCGGAAAAGACGTAGAATTGCCGATTGCCCGTATAGCCCAGTTGGCACGTGCTGTAGGCATCCATATGATTATCGCCACACAACGACCTACGACGAATATCATTACGGGTACTATCAAGGCCAACTTCCCGGCACGTATCGCTTTCCGTGTGTCAGCGATGGTAGACTCACGCACTATTCTTGACCGTCCGGGAGCCAACCAACTGATAGGCAAGGGCGATATGCTTTTCTTGCAAGGTGCCGACCCCGTGCGTGTACAATGCGCCTTCATCGATACGCCCGAAGTGGTGGAAATCACCAAGTACATCGCCCGCCAACAAGGTTATCCTACAGCCTTCTACCTGCCCGAATATGTGGACGAGAATGGAGGAAGCGATTTGGGAGATGTCGACTTAGGACGCAAAGACCCGCTTTTTGAAGATGCGGCACGACTCATCGTGACCCACCAGCAAGGTTCCACATCGCTCATCCAGCGCAAGTTTTCTATCGGATATAACCGTGCAGGGCGTCTGATGGATCAGTTGGAAAAGGCTGGCGTGGTAGGTCCGGCACAAGGAAGCAAGCCGCGCGATGTCTACTTTGCAGATATCGTTTCACTGGAAGATTTCTTGAAAACATTGTAAATATCCCTAACTATGCGAAGAATAAATGTTTGTCTGAGTGGTTTCCTGGCACTTGTCATAGGCGTGTCGTCCGTTATGGCTCAGGAGAATGCGGCAAAAACGTTGTTGGACCGGATGGCGGGAGCGTTCCACCATTCGGACGGAATATGGATTCGCTATTCGGCGCGCTCGGAAGAAGGCTCTTCCGCAGGAACCATCCAATTGAAGGGCGAGAAGTTTGTCCTCAGGTCATTGGGAGGTGTCGTCACGTGGTTTGACGGGCGCACTCAATGGACTTACTTAGAGGCTAATGACGAAGTGAACATCTCCGAACCCGCCCCGGAAGAGTTGCGGACAATAAGCCCTTTCGCCTGGACAGGACTATACCGGCAGGGCTATACGTTGCGCTTGGAACCAGGTGAGAAAGGGGCTTCCGTCATCGTGATGGAGGCGAAGAGTCCGGACACCGATTTGCAACGCATCCTGCTCTACGTGGAGCCTGCAAAGTTGTTTCCCAAGGAAATACGGATGCGGAGGAAGTACGGCAAGGAGGATATAGTGATCGAGGTGTCGCGATGTGATATGGACAAGAACTATCCGGACATCTTGTTTGTATTTGACAAGGAGGACTATCCTACCGCCGAAGTCATTGATTTGAGATAATGAAAATTCTAAAAAATAAAAGCACTATGGAAAAAGAACAAGTGAAATGCCTGATTATAGGCTCCGGCCCAGCCGGATACACCGCAGCCATCTATGCCGGACGCGCCAATTTGGCACCTGTCATTTACGCCGGACTGCAACCGGGCGGACAGCTCACCACGACCACAGATGTCGAGAACTTTCCCGGCTATCCACAAGGCATTGGAGGTCCTGAGCTGATGGAAGACCTCCGCAAACAGGCTGAACGCTTTGGAGCAGATATTCGCTATGGAGTAGCAACCAAAGCCGACCTGAGCAAACAGCCTTACACCATCACCATTGACGATGAAAAAGAAATCGAAGCACAGACGCTTATCATTGCCACCGGCGCTACCGCCAAATACTTGGGATTGGATGATGAAAAGAAATATGCCGGCATGGGAGTCAGCGCGTGTGCCACCTGCGACGGTTTCTTCTATCGTAAAAAAACAGTAGCTGTAGTAGGCGGCGGAGACACGGCTTGTGAAGAGGCCATATACTTGGCCGGACTTGCCAGCAAAGTCTACCTCATTGTGCGCAAGCCTTACCTGCGCGCCTCCAAGGTGATGCAAGAACGCGTATTGAATAACGAGAAGATAGAAGTGCTTTTCGAACACAACGCCGTAGGTCTCTATGGCGAAGATGGCGTGGAAGGCGTACATTTGGTGAAACGTTTAGGCGAAGCGGACGAGCAACGCTATGACTTGCCCATTGATGGCTTCTTCTTGGCTATTGGCCATAAGCCCAATTCAGACATATTCAAGCCCTATTTAGATACGGATGAAACGGGCTACATCATTACCGAAAGCGGAACACCCCGCACCAAGATTCCGGGCGTGTTTGCCGCGGGCGATGTGGCCGACCCACATTATCGCCAAGCGATAACCGCAGCGGCAAGTGGATGTATGGCCGCCATTGAAGTGGAACGCTACCTGCAAAGCCTTTGATACCCAGATACAGAAATGAGGGGGTGATAAAGGGGAATTTAACTGTGTGTTGTTGGATTTTTCAGCCGCAGATGACACGGATACACGGATTCTTAAAGGGGCTTCGCCTTGTCACCCCGAGCGTAATCGAGGGGTCTCACGTAGCGCATACTCAGCATTATGTGAGATGTCTCGACAAGCTCGACATAACAGGTACGTTAATCTAAAAATATAAAATCTGCGTCATCCGTGTCATCTGCGGCTGAAAAATCTGACAACACGCAGCCCGATAAATTATCATTTACCTACGCGAACCGAAGTTATTTCATAAGGTTCATTTGGCGGTATTCACTGGGGGTAACCCCTACCTTGCTCTTGAACAAGCGGCTGAAATGCTGCGGATATTCAAACCCCAACTCATACGCTATCTGACTGATGCTTTTGTCGTTGAAGCAAAGGCAATCTTTTGCGACTTCCATCAACTTGTAGTGTATGTGTTCCTGTATATTCCTCCCCGTTTCTTTCTTGACAAGGCAAGAGAGGTAATCGGGAGAGAAATTCAGCTTGTCGGCAAAATACTTCACGGTCGGCAGCCCATCGGTGCTATGCCGTGCGACGAAATAATCATTCAAAAGCGTTTCAAGGCGGCTCACCACATCCAGGTTGGCAGAATGCCGGGTGATGAATTGGCGGTCGTAGAAGCGGTCGCAATAATTCAGCAACAGTTCGATGGCGGTGCATACAATCGTCGTGGAATGACGGTCGGGACGTTGCTTCAACTCCTTCTCGATGCCATGAAAGCAAATGCGTATGTCTTCCATTTCCGCTTCAGACAGATGCAAGGCTTCGTGCACTTCGTAGGAAAAGAACTTGTAACGGCTGATGTGCTTGGCAAGATCCGTACCACGGAAATAGTCGGGATGGAACAGCAGGGCGATGCAGTTCTCTTTGGGTCGGTATGCCTGCCCATGGTTCGAGAAAATCATAATCTGTCCCGGTGCCGTGAAAAACAAAGTCCCGTCTTGATAGTCGTACATATTCCGCCCATATCTTACGCCACAATCCGTATCGCCACAATAAAGCGAAACCACATAATAACCGCAGCACAAGCCTCGGGGATTGCGGTATTCCTTGACGCAAGAGTAATCAATGACAGACACCAACGGATGCAGGGGCTTTATGCCAATGGCGGCACAGTATTCCCACGGGGTTTCATATCTCGTAATTTCGTTCATCGTTTTACTTTTATGCAAAAGTACAAAATCGCTGTATAAACTCCGAGAAAAGGCACCATCTTTGCCACCTCTATCTCCATTGCCAAGGGACGGGCTTCCTGCTCGGACGGATTCCCTGCCCGTACATGCTTCCTCCCGTGAGAAAACTTTATTCCTCCCTAATGTAAAGTTAAACGCGCCCGTATGAAAAGTTTTCTCCATAAGGGAGCATTCTTAAAATGCCGACGTAGTTTTTATAAATTCCGTCGTGGTTTGTATAAATGCCGCCGTAGTTTATATAAACCACGACGGAGTTTTAAGATTACATACGTGCGCAGTAAACTTTTCGCCTGTATGTAGTAAAGTTTATATCAGTATGTCGTGAACTTTTCATCGGGATGTATGCCGTAAGTGCCCTTATTGTTCGCCTCTTCACGGATTTGTTTCAGTCAAACACGGATTTGTTTAGCATGACCGGGCCATAATATGCCGAACTTTGTGAACAGACTGAATGATATTGAATTATGAGCAACAACGAAATCTCACGCCGTGACTTTATCAAGACTATGGCAACCGCATCCGCAGGCGTGACCGGAATAACCGCCTGCACCAACAAAGAGAATAACACGTCACCGAGAGAAATACCTACCGGACAAATGACCTACCGCCCCCATCCCAAGACAGGAGAAAAGATTTCCTTGTTGGGATATGGCTGTATGCGTTGGCCGACACGTCCCGAGAAAGACGGCAGCGGCGAGGAAATAGACCAGGAAGCCGTGAACGGGCTGATAGATTTCGCCATTGCGCACGGTGTGAACTATTTCGACACTGCCCCGAACTATGTGCAGAACCTCTCGGAAGAAGCCACAGGCATAGCCTTGCACCGCCATCCACGCCATAAATGGCACATCGCTACCAAAATATCCAATTTCACGCCATGAGGAATTGAAATGGGACTTCGTGCAAATCCAACTGAACTATGTGGATTGGCAGCATGCCGCCAAAGCCAATGTAGGCAATCCGTGGGTGCGCAATGTGGTAAACGCCGAATACCTCTACAACCGCCTGGCGGAACTTCATATCCCCTGCACCATCATGGAACCGCTCTTGGGCGGCAGGCTCTCCAAAGTCCCCAACCACATCGTGGCGCAGTTGAAGCAACGTGAACCGGAGCAAAGCGTGGCTTCTTGGGCTTTTCGCTACGCCGGGAGCTTCCCCAATGTATTGACCGTACTAAGCGGGATGACCTATATGGAGCATCTGCAAGACAACCTGCGTACATTCTGCCCGCTCCATCCACTTTCGGAAGAAGAACGGCGGTTCCTACATCATACGGCGGATTTGCTCATGCAATACCCTACCATTCCTTGCAATGATTGCAAGTACTGTATGCCTTGTCCGTTTGGTGTCAACATACCTGCCATATTTACCCATTACAACAAATGCATCAACGAGGGAAATGTGGCCGAAGCGCAGGATGAGAATTACCGCGAAGCCCGCCGTGCGTTCCTCATCGGGTATGACCGCAGCGTGCCGAAGCTGCGCCAGGCCAACCATTGCATCGGCTGCAAGCGGTGCATGGCCCATTGTCCGCAAGGCATCAACATTCCCGGAGAGATGCACCGCATCGATGCGTATGTGGAGCGGTTGAAGCAAGACATTTCGGCCATTTCCTCCTAACGGCTTCATCTTCAATTTCAATTTCGCATTTCTGCCGAAATCTGTCGGATATTCCATGGATTTTAC
The DNA here is from genome assembly GCA_944320735.1 of uncultured Bacteroides sp. Lineage (GTDB taxonomy): Bacteria > Bacteroidota > Bacteroidia > Bacteroidales > Bacteroidaceae > Bacteroides. Next base: position 11,554 of record CALUIQ010000203.1, read on the forward strand.
GTATGTTTGCTGAGCTTTTTCAATAAGAATCTATATATGGTACATTATGACTTGATAACCATCTTGGGACCGACTGCATCAGGCAAAACTTCTTTCGCCGCCGCATTGGCGGCACGAATGGGAAGCGAAATCATCAGTGCGGACTCGCGGCAAGTGTACCGGGGCATGGATTTGGGCACGGGAAAGGACTTGGCTGATTATACTGTAGACGGCTACCAAGTGCCCTATCACCTGATAGACATTGCCGAGCCTGGCTACAAATACAATGTCTTTGAGTATCAAAGGGACTTCCTAAGTGCCTACAAGGACATCACTCGGCGAGGGATTGACCTGCCCATCCTCTGCGGGGGAACGGGACTATATCTGGAAGCGGTGCTCAAGGGCTACCGGCTGATACCCGTGCCGGAAAATCCGGAGCTGCGTGCCCGCTTGGCCGACAAGTCCTTGGAAGAACTGACTGAAATCCTGAGCCGCTATAAAACATTGCACAACACGACGGATGTGGACACCGCCAAACGGGCTATCCGCGCCATCGAAATAGAAAAATACTATGTGCATACTCCGGTGAGCGAACGAGAATTCCCTCACCTGACAAGCCTCATCATCGGCGTGGACATCGACCGCGAACTGCGCCGCGAGAAGATAACCCGCCGCCTGCGGCAACGCCTGGACGAGGGCATGGTGGACGAAGTGCGGCAGCTATTAAACCGAGGCATCGCCCCCGAAGACCTCATTTACTATGGGCTGGAGTACAAGTATCTGACCCTCTATGCAACGGGAAAGCTGACTTACGAGGAAATGTTCACCCAGTTGGAAATCGCCATCCACCAATTCGCCAAACGACAGATGACGTGGTTCAGAGGTATGGAACGACGCGGATTCACCATCCATTGGATGGACGCCTGCCTGCCTATGGAAGAAAAGATTGCCTTCGTACAAGAAAAACTCAAAGAGAATTAGTACATTTGCGGGTGACATTTTTCACCACCATAGGAGAGAACATTAAGACTATGAGCAAGACACCAGACAAATGGGGTATCATCTACAACCCCAAAGCAGGCACCCGCAAGGTGCAGAAACGCTGGAAAGAAATAAAAGCCTATATGGACAGCCGGGGCGTGGCCTATGACTATGTGCAGTCCGAAGGCTTCGGCTCGGTAGAGCGTCTAGCAGGCATATTGGCCAACAACGGTTACCGCACCATCGTCATCGTAGGTGGAGACGGTGCCTTGAACGACGCCATCAACGGCATCATGCACTCCGACGCCCCCGACAAGGAGGACATCGCCATCGGCATCATCCCCAACGGCATTGGCAATGACTTTGCCGACTATTGGGACATGAGCTCGGAATACAAGGAGGCGGTGGACTGCATCATCCACGGACGGCGCCGACGCATCGACGTGGGCACTTGTTATTACTACGACGGGCATCGGCACCTGACACGCTATTTCCTCAATGCCATCAACATCGGCTTGGGAGCACGCATCGTAAAAATCACCGACCAATGCAAGCGTTTTTGGGGCGTAAAGTATCTGTCTTATTTCATGGCCCTGCTCTCCATCATCTTCGAACGCAAGTTGCACCGCATGCATCTGAAGATTAACGACGAGCACATCCGCGGACGCATCATGACCGTATGCATTGGCAGTGCCCGCGGTTGGGGACAGACGCCCAGCGCCGTACCCTACAACGGGTGGCTGGACGTGTCGGTCATCTATCGTCCGGAGCTGCGCCAACTATGGGCAGGACTGTGGATGCTGATACAAGGACGCATCCTCAACCACAAGATGGTACACCCCTACCGTACCCAACACGTCAAAGTGTTGCGGGCGCAAAACGCCGTGGTAGATTTGGACGGACGCATCCTCGACCGCCATTTCCCCTTGGAGATTGGTGTACTGCACGAAGCCATTACCCTGATTATACCCGATTGAACAATATTCTTATCTAAATAAAAAAGTATGAAACATCTTTTCAAAACTATGATGGCAGCCGCGGCTTTGTTCTTCGGCTACACAAGTATGGCCTTTGCCCAGCAATTGCCATCCATCCCGGTTGACCCGAACGTACGCATCGGGAAACTGGATAACGGGCTGACGTATTACATCCGCCACAACGAAAAACCTGAAAACCGTGTAGAGTTCTACATCGCACAGAAAGTAGGCTCCATCCTCGAAGAGCCCCAGCAACGCGGCTTGGCTCACTTCCTGGAGCATATGGCCTTCAACGGCACGAAGAACTTTCCCGGCAACGAGCACGGGCCGGGCATCGTGCAATGGTGTGAGACGAAAGGCATCAAGTTCGGCACCAACCTCAACGCCTACACTTCGGTGGACGAGACGGTTTATAATATAAGCAATGTGCCCAGCGATGCCCCAAACGTGATAGACTCTTGCCTGCTTATCCTGCACGACTGGAGCAACGCCATCCTGCTGACAGACAAGGAGATTGACAAGGAGCGCGGCGTCATCCACGAAGAGTGGCGCAGCCGCAACATAGGCATCATGCGCCTCATCACGGAAGCCCAACCCACCATCTACCCCAACTCGAAATACGCTGACTGTATGCCCATCGGCAGCATCGACGTGATAGACAACTTCCCCTACCAGGCCATCCGCGACTACTACGCCAAATGGTATCGCCCCGACCTGCAAGGCATCGTCATCGTGGGCGACATCGATGTAGACCAGATAGAAAACAAAATCAAGTCGACCTTTACCGACATCAAAGCTCCGGTCAATCCCGCCGAACGTGTCTACTACCCCGTGGCCGACAACGAGGAACCTATCATATATATAGGTAAGGACAAGGAAATAGACGAGCCAAGCATCGACATCTTCTTCAAGCACGACGCCACACCGGACAGCATCAAGAGCAATATGGCTTACTTGATACAGGACTATGTGATGTCTGCCGTCGGCATCATGATGAACGAACGCCTCAGCGAGCTGGCACAAAGCGCCAATCCGCCTTACGTACGCGCCTATTCCTACTACGGTAACTTCTTCCTGGCCAAGACGAAAGAATCTTTTGTCATCAGCGGAACAGCCAAGGACAACGGCCTGCCCGAAACCTTGAAAGCCCTGTTCACCGAGATTGAGCGCATGCGCCGCCATGGCTTCACGGAGTCAGAATATGCCCGTGCCCGTGCCAACATCCTGCAACAAGTGGAGTCGGCCTACAATGAACGTGCCAATACGAAGAACGATGCCTACGTCAACGAATGTATCCGCCACTTCTTAGACAAAGAGCCGATGCCGGGCATCGAATACGAATACACCATCCTCAACCAATTGGCTCCCAACATCCCCGTGGCAGTCATCAACCAACTGGTGCAAAACGAACTGATACCGGACAACAACGAGGTCGTCATGATTACCGCCCCCGACAAGGAAGGCGAAGTCATCCCTACCCGAGAAGAAGTGCTGGTCCAACTGAATGGCATGAAGAGCTTGGACGTGAAGCCTTACGAGGACAAGGTGAGCAACGAACCGCTGATGAAGGAAGCTCCCAAGGGCGGCAGCATCGTATCGGAAAAGACCGGCGGCATCTATGGCACGACGGAGTTGGTGCTCTCCAACGGTGTGAAGGTGTATGTGAAGAAGACCGACTTCAAGG
>CALUIQ010000204.1 GCA_944320735.1 uncultured Bacteroides sp.
ACCTTGCGGACAGCCGCTTGGCTGGAAGCGAACGGGAAGCCCTTTTGGCTCCGCTATGTATTAGTGCAGGGGTACACGGCCTTTCGGGAAGACATCGAAGCATTGGGACGGCACTTCAAAGACTATCGGATGATTGAGCGGGTGGAAATCCTGCCCTACCATACTTTAGGCGTACATAAGTATGAAGTAATGGGATGGGAATATCAACTGAAAGATGTCTGCCAGAACACTCCCGACCAATTGGAAGAAGCCCGCTCGCTGTTCGAGACTTATTTCACAAAAGTCTATGTGAATTAAGCCCGACCACTGCCTTTCACAATTTAGATTAGGGATATCCTGCTGAATATCCCTAAAAGTCGTGAAAGAACCGGGAATTGCAGACAAGGCACGGTTCCACCTGTTTGAAAGCACAATCGAAACGGAACACCTCGTGCCCCTTTTCCTCCGCGCCTTTCGGTATTAAATCTTTTGGTCTTCCTTATTCATATTTCCTCCTCCGCAAAAAGGGTTTGAATATCACTTCATTTTATTGAAAATCTCATTCATACCGTCAGGATTTATCGGTGTCATATCCACCAAGTCGAGCGATTTCACCATATACAATGTTCCTTGCTTGTAAGTTTGGAAATGCTCCGAAGCGATATGTTTCTTATAAGCCTCTTGGTCGGCATAGATTTCAAGGATACGTATCTGGCACGAATCCCGTTTCTGCACCATCGGATAAATGGCGATTACGCCCGGTTCCTTGCGGACGGATTCCGCTCCTACATTCCTCGCAAACGTTAGGTATTCGTCCAAATATTCGGGATAGACCTCTATCTCCGAAATACGTATCAGCATTCCTTGCTTTTGCTCATTGTCAGATGCATAGACATCAGCCGCTTGCTGTGCCCGAACGGATAAAATCAATGCCATTCCAAATAGTGTTATTAATATCAGCCTTTTCATACTTAGTCCAACGAGAGTGTCACGGTCACGTCACCTTTACCCAATGCCGCTTTCAAGTCAGCCTGCGAAGCGTTGTCTATCTTACCCAGCCGGGTGAAGCTCCACGAGTTAGTGTCGTAATAGATGACAAAGTTATGCCCTTGGTAGAGGATGATGTCGCCCGGACCGGTCGTGGTCTGCTTGTCGTTGCGCGGCAGACGGATGCCGAGCGAGCCTACTTTCTCCATATTGGCATAATCTTCCATTTCTACGGTGATATTTCCTTTGGTAAGTTGTTCCTTTAGTGCCTGCGTGGATGAGTTGTCCACCAAGGTGGCGGTAAATGTCCTGCCGCCTTCGATGGTCAGTTTGATTGTGTTGCTTTCCATATTCGTTTTATTTTGATTGTTAAATACTTGTTGTTGTGCCTGAGCCGTCACGATAACGACAGCCAGCAGGGATGCGAATAACCATCTTTTCATATCTTCTTCCTTTTATCATTTCTACGATTACAAAGATACAGCAGGATGGGCTACGGGAGGATAGACATATCATCGGTGTTTGTAACACTTTTACAGAAAATGAAATTCCCTGCAAACTCATCCGGCTTGCAGGGATTTTCCTCTTTTTAAAGACATTTGACTGGCTTAAGTCCGAGGGAAGATTAATGTTTTTTCTGATGAGGATGTTCTTCAGGATTGAACTGCCTTTCTTCCCTTACAACCTCTTGGCTGACCAACTTAGAATCAACAAAAGTAAAAGCCGTAGTTACGATGAACCAACCTCCCCGGTATAAATCTTCTTTATAAAACAATGTTTCCCTCTTATGCTTATCGTATGTGTAAGACATTTCTTTATTGAACGGTTTACCAAACTTCTGGATGAAGTCATCTTGGCTCATACCCAATTCGACTTGTGCGTCCGAGAACCTACTTGTAAATTGAGAGGTATAGCAACTACTCAAGAAACATAGACATAACAATGGGACTAATTTCTTAAATTTCATATTGTATCTTTTTATGTTTGTGCGAAGATACAGGAAATCGGAGAGCAGGGCAAGATTTCCGCTCAGTTTTTTACCGTTTCTTTCGTCAATCCCCTCATAATTTCCATCTCGTTCTCTTCCAGCGTGAAAGAGGTTGGTATCCCCGTTTCTTCTATCCGTCCGTCCTGCGCAAGGAAACATTGCACGATTTCATCCGGAGTGCTGTGGTAGCGGTCGGCCAGAAAGCTGACAACCTCGTCTTCATACAATTCTGTCGGGATGTGCATTTGCCTTTCCATCATTCTATTCTTTTTGTTTGCAAAGTTACCGTCTTGCTTGAAAGCGGATGTAACGATAGATGGGAAATTCGTATACTTTTTACGGATTTTAAAAGCCGACATCTACATATCTTATTCATTTTATTTACCTTTGTGCAGAAACAACGGGAGGAAAGCGATATGACGAAGATAATGAAAATCAAGAACGTGGGTGACTACAGCCGCTATCTCGGATACGTGGAACAGCATCCGCTGGTCTGCGTCATCGACTATGCGGAAGTGTCCCCCGTACGTCACAGCCTGAACAATTACAGTGTGTACGGCATCTTTTTCCACGACGAGGCGGAGATAGACCTATCCTACGGCTGTGGCAAATACGACTACAAGAAAGGCACGGTCATCTGCGTGGCTCCCGGACAGGTGGGCGGCAAGGAGGACAACGGCGAGGAAGTGATGCTAACGGGCTGGGTACTCCTGTTCCATCCCGACCTGCTGCACGGCACTCCGTTGGAGAAGTCCATCAAGAATTATTCTTTCTTCGACTACCGTGTCAATGAAGCCCTCCATATGAGCAATGAAGAACACGACATCCTTGCCTCGCTGATGCGCCAGATACGCGAAGAACTGGGGAAGAAACCCGACGAATTGCAGGATGCTATCATCGTAGGGTACATCGAATTGGTGCTGAACTTCTGCCAGCGTTTCTACAACCGCCAGTTCCTTACCCGCAAGGTTGAGAACTCCGACATCCTCGCCCGCTTCAACAGTTTGTTGCGCAGTTATTACGAAGAGAAACTGCAGCTGACGCTCGGCCTGCCCACCGTGCAGTATTGCGCCGACAAGCTCTGTATGTCGCCCAACTACTTCGGCGATATGTTCAAGAAGATGACAGGCGACACCGCCAGCGACCATATCCGCAAATACGTCATCCAGTTGGCAAAGAACGCACTTGCCGGAGGAACTGCCATCGCGCAGGTCGCCTACGAACTTGGTTTTGAGTATCCCCAACATTTCAGCCGGATGTTCAAGAAGCAGACGGGAGTAACGCCTTCGACCTATTGCGAAGAATTGCGTAGGCAATAGCTCGCAGCTTTATTTTCCCATCATCTCCTTCACCCTTCGGAATGTCCAAATGTTGCGGACATTCCGCCTTACTGTACATATTTTAAAATATTCTTTCAAAGGAATGGCCTTCCTCTGTCAGGAGTACTTTCAAACGAGGTTGGAGAATGTTTCTAACATAGACCCCGAATGTTTCTAACATTCCCCCTCTATGTTAGAAACATCCCCCCTTTAGGTTAGTAACTTAAATTGGAGCAGATTCACAGACGGAGCACTTTTGTAAATCCTATTAACCAAAGGATGTTCCCTATTTCCATCACTATTGCTTACACATCTCTATAGATGCCGCTTAAAGAATTCCAAGGTTTCCTCCTGCATCGCTTTGCTGAAGAAATGGGCAGAATCCCACAACTTGGTGACGAGCCGATCTCCCGCATCTTGGCTTTCCCATACTTCCCGAAGGATGCGGTAAGCTTCTTCAGTCCCTTCGAGGGGAAACAACTTGTCGCGCGAACCGTTGAAGAACAACATAGGCTTAGGGCAGGCGATGGATGCCACGTCCGGATAGTCCATCCAGAGACGAAGGCCGGGCACCAGCATAGCATAGGCCGAGCCGCCCTTATTTTGGTTATTGGTCAGTGTCATCAGGTATTCGGTCGTGTTCATCCAGCAGACAGCGGCACCTACTTTCACGAGGTCGGTCAATGCCGCCAGCATCCACGCCCGATGGGCACCCATAGAGAAGCCCAATGCACCAATGCGATTGCGGTCTACCTGAGGCAACGAAGCCAGGAACTCTACACTGCGCACATCGTCGTAGGTGATGACGCCCGCCCAATTCATCCCCATCTGCATCAGGTTGGAAGCCAGCGCCTGCTGCCCGTCATAGTCGGTTCCTTCTTGGCGTCCCCGCTCGTTCCAATACAAGGCGTCGATAGCCAGCACGATGTACCCCCGGGCTGCATAATAATCGCCTACATATTGCCCGTCGTAATATTTTGCCACCCACTTGTCCGCGTCCTGCGTCGTCTCCGGACTGACATCGAACGGACGAATCATCTTCTCCTTACCTATGGTGAAGTGCGCCCCATGGTCGTGAAGCATAACAATGGCAGGGGAAGGGCCTTCCCCTTCGGGAATCAGGAGATAAGCTGGCACGCGCGACCATTCCGTCAGATTGAACGTTATTTTCAAAGCTCGGTATCCTTCGCGTTGCTCGCTTGCCACGACCTGCATATCGTATGCGGCCGGAGCTGGCGGAACAGGCAACAAGCAAGAATCCAGCTTCTGACGGGCTTTTACACGCCAATCGTTGAAAGCCATTTCGGTGCAATGGCGTCGTGCCAGCGGCCATGTCAATTGTGCTTTCATCTTTTCATAATAGACCGGCATATTCTTCGTCAGTTCGTAACGTGCCGTATCAGAGCCTTGCGCCCGGACGGCAAAGGCGATGTGCAGACAGAGGCAGAAGAGGATGAGTCGGTTCATAACTATTTATCGGTTTGCTATTTCTGCAATTTCCTCTGTCCGCTCTACGATATAGTCCGGATGAAAAGCTTCTAATTCGGTACGAGGACGGAATCCCCATGTCACACCGCAAGAAGCCACTCCGGCATTCAGCGCGGTTTGCATATCTACGCCCGAATCGCCCACGTAGAGTGTGTCGGCAGGAGCGATGTCCGCTTTCTTTAAGATGTCATAAACCACGGTCGGGGCGGGCTTGGACGGCACTCCTTCGCGCTGCCCGAATACGGCGACAAAATGTATGGCGGGGAAGTAGTGGGCGACGAGTTTCTCGGCAGCCGACTGATATTTGTTGGAAGCCACGGCCAGTTGTATGCCTTTTTCCTGCAGACCGGCCAATAGTTGGGGGATACCGGGATAAGGCTGGCTTTTATCCGCATTGTGAAGGTCGTAATAAGGAACAAACTTTTGGCGCACGCGCAGGACGTTCGCCTCGCTCTTTTCGCCTTCGGGCAAAGCACGTTCGAACAGTTTGTTGATGCCATTGCCCACCATAAACCGATAGGCATTTTCCTCATGGGTAGGGTACCCTAACTCTTCCAACGCATAGTTGGTGCTTTGCGCCAAGTCTGCGATGGTATTCAGCAGGGTACCGTCTAAATCAAAGATTACTAATTGTTTCATATTTATTTTGTTATTCTGAACCAGTCTACGTCCGCCCAGCCTCCATCGTTAATCTTGATGGCAGGACGGGTGCAAAACATCCCGACCTTGGCGCCAATCCACCGGCCTTCCTTGGCTTGGAAGGGATTGCCCAACTTCTTGAAGCGCTTACCGTCGAGGCTATAGCTGAAGTCGCACGTGACCACAAGGTCATGTCCGCCTTCGCTCTCGGCTATCTTGCTTCCATCTGTGCTGAACTTAACGCGCAGGTAGACGGTATTGTCCGCCAATGCCATCGAGGCGTTGGCCTGTTCGGGCGTACCGGTGTCGGCTTTAAGACATTCCACTTGGGAAAGCTCCAGCCCTTTCTCCGTGTTCTCCAATATCAGGCCCGCATAATCCGCACCCATAACTACGAGCCCGGTACGTTCGCCCGTATAACGTTTGTCCGGTTTAAAGGTCAGCTTCATCGTGGCGGTAAAGTTGGGAGCCGGTGTCTTTTGTAGCAATAGGTTGGCCACGTCCCACAGGTTCTTATAATCATTTACCACCGGATAGGAATAAAGCCGGACGATGTTTCGGTCGCCCGCATAGTAAGCCCATTTCTCGTTGATGTTGGCATGCCACTGCCATTGCGGAGAGAGTGTATAGCCATCGAATTCATCACTTTCTTGCGGATTGCAGATTGGGTAAGTTTGGCCTACGTCAGGTTTCTGGTAAGTCAGTACAGGCTCGCCACAGCCATCGCCGTCCTTGTCCGTCCCGATAACCGGCCATCCGTCTATCCACTTCATAGGTTGCAGATGTACCAAGCGGCCGTATGCGCCCACGTCCTGGAAGTGCAAGAACCAGTCTTCACCGGTAGGCGTGTCCACCCAGGCTCCTTGATGAGGTCCGTTGACCGGACTGTTGCCTTGTGCCAGAACCGTACGCCATTCGTAAGGGCCGTAGATATTCTTGGAGCGGAGCACCACTTGCCAACCGGTAGGCACGCCGCCGGCCGGATGGAAAATGTAGTAGTAATCGCCCCGCTTGTATATCTTAGGCCCTTCACAAGTCTCGTGCGCTTCGTGGCCATCGAAGACAATGCGGGAAGGAGTGATGGCACGGGTAGCTTCCGCATTCAGTTCGCAGATAGAAATCACGCTTTTAAATTCGGCACGGCTTCCCGCATAGGCATGCACCATGTAGACTTTGCCGTCTTCGTCCCAGAAAGGACAAGTGTCAATCAGACCTTTGTCAGGTTTAACCAACACGGGCTCGGTCCACGGCCCTTTGGGATCTTTAGCCTTCACCATAAAAGCACCCCGGTCGGGGTCTCCCCAAAAGATGTAGAACTCCCCGTTGTGGTGACGGATGGCAGGAGCCCAAATGCGGTTGCCGTGTTCGGGACGTTCGGGAGTCTGGATAGGCGCCAAGGCATAAGGCACAGCGTGGCTGATAATAGTCCAGTTCACCAAATCTTTGGAGTGCAAGATAGGAAGTCCCGGCAGGCAATTGAAACTAGAGGCCGTCAGATAGAAATCGTCTCCCACACGGCAAGCGTCGGGGTCGGAATAGTCGGCATAGAGCACGGGATTCTTGTACGTGCCGTTTCCTTGGTCCGGACACCATACTTTAGATACATAGTTTTCTTCTTGGGCTGCCAATGGCAATGCGGCCAACAGCCCCAGTCCTAAAAGAGCTTTTGAGATGTTCATAGACATAAATTATTTGGTAAATCATCCCTATAATACGAACAACCTTATAATTACACTCAATGCACAACCGTGACTTTCAGTGGATGTTCCAGTTGGTCCTTCCATACTTTTATGTGGTCAAACCAAGTTTGCACGTCGGGATAACCGAAGGTTTCTTTACGTGATGTGAACATCGTATAATAATGGAAGGACTTTTGACCAGGATAGGACACCGTGTACAGGAAATTATCTTTGTCCGCTACTTCCTTTAGGACATACTTCCGCGGGATATAAGTGGCCAGCCCGATGGTCTCTTTAGCGTACTTCACCGTATCCGTCACCGGCCAATGCCGTCCCCAGCTGCCGACCAGCCCGCTGTGGTCGGAGTATGAGACGGTTTCGCCGCCCATGATATTTTGTACCCCTGTAGCGAAGACTTCCTGCTTCAGCGGTTCATCGAAGCACACCTCCACCCGCAAGTCCCTATGTCCGGCATAAAGTATGTAACGCTGGGTCATAGTCAGTTCGCTTCCTTGGTATTTCCAGCCTTTCACTTTCACTTCGGCAATGGCGCGTATCGGGCCGTATGCCAGCACCGCCTCCGTACGGAAAGCCACAGGCTTGATATGGGTAGCCTTCTGCCCATCCCATCCTTTCAAGGCCCCTACTCCACAGCTATTGCCTACCATCAGCACGTCATCCCCGAATCC
>CALUIQ010000205.1 GCA_944320735.1 uncultured Bacteroides sp.
TAGTTCTTTAGACCCGAATGGGTCGCGTATTCTAGTTTGTCATAGAAATAGTTGTCCATATCGAAGCCTAAGCCGATGCCGCTTTTTTCGGAGATGTCTCCCCAAACATCAGCCTTGGTGCGGATTAGGGTCTCACGTATGTCTTTCAAGGCATTGCCGTCAATAGATAATCCGTTTTGGCGTTCGTAGAGCATCAAGTTGGTTTCCGCCTTGAACTGTACGGGCAGGTTCTTGTCTGTAGAGGCCACACCTACGTGCACATCGCCCGAAGTAAACTTCTGCTTCCCTGCCGTCGTGCCCGGTTGCAGGTTGAAGTTGTGCAAGCCGAAGTTGCCCGCCACGTTCAAGTCCAATGTCTTGAAGTTATGCAGATAGTCCACACGGGCTTGCGTACGGTAGTAGCGTGATTTCCAGTCTTCCACACCTTCGCCCATATCTAAGTCCCCGTTGCGCCCGTCCATAGCGAACGTCAGGTTCAGTCGGTCTTTGGGAGACAGGGTAAACAGGTAGTTGGCACGGGCGTCCAGGTTGTTATAGATGCCGTAGCCCAAGCGTGCGTAGCCGGCTTTCGTCTTGTCTTGCTTTTCGCGGATGACGTAAGGGCGCATCGTCCCGATGGGCAACCGGGAAGCGGGTTGCAGTGTTTCGTTGTACTCTACGGCTTTCTTGCTTACCGTCGGTTCTTCGATGCGGGGCAGGACGTTAACTTTGGCTGCGTCTCGGATGTTCGGATTGTATTCCTGTTCCACGACCACCGTGCGTGTCAGCGTGGTGTCTTTTGCCTGCTCTTGAGCTTGCACGTTCAGAGGGAGGGCTAAAAAGGCGACTCCTCCACATAAAATAGGTAATATATTCTTGTTCTTCATATTCTCAAGCTTTTAGCACATTAGCATATTAGCACATTAACACATTTTTTCATTGAGGTTTCTGAGTCTCTTCTTCCAACTTCTCCAACCGCTCTTTTATCATATCGGCGATGTTGTCATCCTCCTGATAGTTTTGTTGCAGGCTGAGCAAGTATTGGCGGGCATCTAACTTTTTGTCCATCGCCACGTAGACATCGGACAAGAGGATGAAGCTGCGTGCCAGCCAGTAGGCGTGCGGGGTGCTCTGTTCGATGTAGTCCAACACTTCCTTCTCGGCTGCGGCATAATCTCCTTTGTCATACAGTTGTTGGGTCAACAGATACTTGGCTTCGGCTCCGTACAGGGTACGTGTATCCTTGGCCAATACCTGCAAGTCCGCCTCTGCCTTTTGGGGAGCGTTTTGGCGGAGGTATGCTTTGGCGCGGTAGTACAACGCTTCGTTTTGCAGTTCGGGCGTCAGTTTGGGCAAGGCCAATAAGGCGGTGGCCGCTTGTATCATTTCCACATCGTCTTTCAGCATCACTCCGCATCGCAAAGCACCCAACAGGCCTATCTGATGATGCTCGGCGGAAGAGGCGCGGGCGGTCAGTTGCTTGTAGTCGGTCAGTGCCTCGGTGTATTGCTGGCGGTTGAAGAGAATCTCCGCGTGGATGGGGAGCACTTCCTCCGCATAAGGGCTGTTGGGATATTCGAGCAGCTGGCCTGCGTGGAGCAGAGCCGTGTCGTCATCCTTTTGCTGTCTGCCGATGAGGCAGAGGTAATAATGGGCGTTCAGGCGGAAAGCACCTTCGGGATAGCTCTGCAAGTAACGCTCCAAGCTGGCACGTGCGGGTTGCAGGTCGCCTTTCATATAAACTTTCTCGGCGGCGATGTAGGTCAATGAATCTTGTTCGCTGGCCTCGAAGCGTATCTGTCCGGGCATTTGTGCGGCCAAGGCGGCATATTCGTCTACCCGGTTGGCGTCTACATAAATAGACTTTAAGTCGCGCATAGCCAGCCGGGCTTCCTCGCTGCCCGGATATTGGGTGATGACCCGCTTGTAGGCCTCGATGGCCCGGTCATAGTCTTCATTTTGATAATAGAGCAAACCTATTTCGGCGGCAGCTTTACGGGCCAAGGGGCTTTCGGGATATTTGGTCAGCAGCTCTTGGAAGGTGACGATGGCTTGCGCACTCTCCTGGCTCTGCACGAACGAGCGTCCTTTCTCGTAAAGTCCGCTGACGGCGTACGGTGAGTTGGGATATTTTTCGGCCAGGCGGTCGAGCAAGGATACCTTGGCGTTGTAATCCTTCTGCAATCCGGCCACCAATGCCAGTTGGTAGTAAGAATAGTCGCCCGATGCCGCTCCCATCCGTTCGGCTTGCGTATAGTAGCGGGTCGCCTCGTCAAAGCGGCGCACGTTGAGGCGGCAGTCGCCCAGGCGGTTGTAAGCGTCGGCTTGTGCCACACGGTTCTCGCCTTTCTCCAGTTGCACATAGCGGCTGAAGTAGTTTTCGGCGGTGGCATAATCCTTTCGGTGGAAAGCAATGTAGCCCAAGTTGTAATGGGCCAAGGCATACATCTCGCTTTGGCGGTCGGTGGTACGTCCCAGATAGAGGTGGAAGTCATTGGTGGCTTCCGGCATTTGGTGGAGACGATAACGGGATTCTCCTCGCCAATAAAGGGCTTCCGCCTGTTCTTCCAATCCGGCAGAATCGAAAACCGCGGCTTGTTGGTAAGATTGGGTGAAATACTCGATGGCCGTGGGGAAGTCGGCGTTGGCAAAGGCTTGCGCACCCAACTGGAAGAGGATACGCACTTTGGCTTTCAGGATGGTTGGGGTGGGGGATTGAATGCGATTGATGGACTGGAGGGCCGTCTCATAGTTGCGCGTCTCCATATAGACATCCACCAGATAGCCGCTCACCCGGTCGGCATACACCGATTGCGGGAAGTCGTTCAGGAACTTCTCGAAAGCCGTGACCGATTCGCCGAAGGCTGAATAAGCCGTTTCGTGCAGGCAGAGGGCATAGTTGTAGGCGGCTTGTTCCTGTACGCCTCGGTCGGCGTTCGAGGTGGCGGCCTGCTCAAAAGCCATACGCGCCTTGTTCTTGTCCGCCATCTTCAGGTAGGCCAAGCCCGTATGTAGGTAAGCGTTTTGCGTCAAGGCGTCATCCTCCGTGGTAATCTTCCCTAAGAGTTCGGGCACGCGGCTATAGACACCGCAATGGTAACAAGCCATACCATACATATAGGTCGCGTCCCGGCGGGTCAACGTGATTTTCTCGGCCTGCTCAAAAGCCTTCATCGCCTTGGAGTAGCTCCCGGTGTGGTAGGCGGAAGAGCCAATGATGCGGAACATTTCGTCCGCATACTCTTGACGGGGATAGGTGCGTACATACTCGCTGGCGGTCTTCTCGGCTTCGGCGTACTTGCCTTGGATCAGTTGGATTTCCGCTATATAATAAGGTGCCAACGTGCGGTATTTCTCGATATCGCGTGAAGCCAGGAAGCCTTCCAACGCTTCGTCATAACGGCCTTGCGTGTAGCGGATGTAAGCCATCTGGTAAGTGCAGTCGTTCGCATAGCGGTCGCTCAGGTTGCGCAGGGCTTCGAACCAAATGGCGGCGTCTTGCAGGCAGCCGGTGCGCAGGTAAGACGTGGCCATACGATAGGTCATATCATCCCGTTCTCCATCGGGCAACAGCTCCAGGCGGGAACGGTCGAACAACATCAGCGCGCGTTCGTAATCATAGCGGAAGAAGTAGCCCGAAGCCATCAGCGCGTAGATGCGGTTGGCGTGGGGTGTATCGGGGTATTTGTCCAAATAGTCGGCCAGCAGGTCGAGGCTTCGCGGGTCTTGCGTCTCGTAGGCGGCGCAAACCAACATATATTCGGCCTCTTGCCGCTCTTTCGTCCATCCCGGCTGTTTTTCTTGTAGTTGGGCCAAGCGGATGAATTGTTGCAACGGAGCCACGGAAGCCGTGTAAGCCTTTTGTTGGAAGAGGTTTTTCCCTTCGTTGTAATATCTCTGAGGGTCTGTATCTTGCGCTCCGTTTTGGGCGGATGCCAACAAGGGGGCACAGCATAAGGCCGTGCATAATATTCGTGAAAGTTTGTTCTTCATATATAAATGATAATTTATCGGGCTCTGTGTTGTCTAACTTCTCAGCCGCAGATGACGCGGATGACGCAGATTTTATATTTTTTTCTCTGTCTATGACAAAGATTTGGGCGAAGCCCCTTTAAAAATCTGTGTTATCCGCGTCATCTGCGGCTGAAAAATAAGCATACACATAAATTCCCATTTTTTACTTGTTCATTTCTAAAAACATTTCCAATCCTTTCCGTATGGATTCCAGCCCGAATTCCTCCGGATGGATGTCCCGCAAGGGCAGGAAGAATACCTCGGCGGCATCGTCCATAGCGGTGTAGTGCAACGTGTCCTCCACCCGGCAACAGAAAAACATATCGAGCGTATGCACCAGGAAGCCTGAGTATAAATACAGGTTAGGCAATGAGAAAAGGTATTCCGCGCGGGTCACTGTCAGTCCGGTTTCTTCCTTTACTTCCCGCGCGACGCCCTCTTCGCCCGTCTCATACATATCTATAAATCCTCCCGGCAGGTCCAGCGTACCTTTGGCGGGGTCTTTGCCTCGCCGACACACGAGCAATTCTTCGCGGTCGTTCAGGATGAGCGCCACCGTGGCCGAAGACGGGTTGAAGTAATACACAAACCCGCAATCGCGGCAGGCTTTCGACTTGCCGTTGTGCACCTCGAAGCGAGCGGAGCCACACCGGGGGCAGTATTTAAACAATGACAAAGGATGTTCGGTCATCAGTCAAAAAGTTAATAGGTTGATACTTTGCGCAAATATACGTAGAAAAGGAAAGAATGCAAAAACTCTCTCATCTAATTTCGTCGTTTTTTATGATGGGAACATCTCGCCTTTCCCATTTAAAGAGAAGATGTTTCCCTTTTAAAGATACGTCCCTTCTCATTAAATGTTATTTTTTCTCTTTCGCAAACCATAGTTTTACTCTCCGCGGAACATAAGTTTGTCTTATACTGACATTCTTCAATCTGCTTTCACGCCTTCACGATCTTTCAATGTGCAGACCCTGAGTGAGATACGGTGAAGGATGCATCTTTCACGTGAAGTTTCACAGTAGTTTTTTTAAAGATAAACATTGTGTGAATTCATTTATATGATGTACGATTCTTGATATAGCTTGTATGATTTTAGCACATTGCTGTTGGGCTCGTTCTCTCCTAAATTAATCATTAGACAATATTGATAAGTAACTAATCAAAATTGAATATCAGGTGAATCTATTTTTAGCTTATCTCTTGGCAGATATTCCGTAAACACTTACTTTTGGCGAGATTTTAAAAAAGATATATGGAGAATCTGGAGATATTGGTTCGGGAAGTGTGCGAAGTGGCACGCGAGGCCGGACATTTCTTGAAGGAGGAGCGGAAGCGGTTTAAATTGGATGCCGTGAAAGAGAAACGGGTGCACGACTATGTGTCCTATGTGGACAAGGAGTCGGAGCGGCGCATCGTGTCCGCCTTGCGCACGTTGTTGCCCGAAGCGGGATTCATCGTCGAGGAAGGTTCTGCCGACTATCGGGATGAGGCTTATTGCTGGGTGGTTGACCCATTGGACGGCACGACGAACTACATACACGACGTGACTCCTTATTGCGTCAGCATCGCCCTGCGTGGCCGGGACGAGTTGTTGCTGGGCGTGGTTTATGACCCGTCTTTGGACGAATGTTTTTATGCCTGGCAGGGTGGCGGCGCTTACCTGAACGGGATGCCGATGCACGTGTCGGAAGTAGACCGTATGGAGAGAGCCTTTTCGGTCGTCGAGCTTCCTTACGAGGCTGAACGTTATGCCCATACAGGTTTTCATTTGATAGACCGTATGTACGGACTGGTGGCAGGCATCCGGATGAACGGTTCGGCGGCATTGGCGATGTGTTACGTGGCGGCGGGGCGTTACGACACGTGGCAGGAAGCGTTCATTGGCAAGTGGGATTTCTCGGCGGCGGCATTGCTGGTGATGGAAGCGGGAGGCCAGGTGACCGACTTTTACGGGAAGGAGGATTTCCTGGACGGTCACCACATCGTGGCCACCAACGGACGGCTTCATCCTTTTGTGTTGGACTTGCTGAAGGCATCCTTGCCCGAAGGTATGTGAGGGTAGAGTATGGCCGAGTTCGCGTGGAAGCTTTGGCTCCAGTCTGCTTTTCGCTTGCTTTTCCCGAAGCGTTGCGCCGTGTGCGACGCTACGTTGCAGGACGGGGAAGAAGCATTGTGCTTTCGGTGCAACATTGGTATGCCCCGCACGCTTTACCATTTGGAAAAGGACAACGAGGTGGAAAAGATGTTTTGGGGAAAGATGCCTCTGGAACGTGCCACGTCCTATATGTTCTACCAAAAAGGTGGGGATTACCGCCGCATCTTGCATTTGCTGAAGTATGAGGGACGCAAAGACTTGGGATATACGATGGGGCGGCTTATGGCGATGGATGTTGGCAGGAACGGCTTTTTTGAGGGGATAGATGTCATTGTGCCTATTCCTTTGCATCCGTCCAGGCAGCGGGAGAGGGGATATAACCAAAGCGAATGTTTGGCGGAAGGAATTTCGGCCGTGACGGGCATCCCGGTAGATACGTCATCCGTTCGGCGGTGTGTACATACCCAAAGCCAAACCAAGAAATCGGCTTACGAACGTTGGGAGAATGTCAGCGGCATTTTCGATGCTCCGGACAAGGATAAGTTGGCGGGCAAACACGTGCTGATTGTAGACGATGTGCTGACCACGGGCGCGACGATTGTTGCCTGTGCCGATGCCTTGGCTGGTGTAGAAAACATTCGGTTTAGCGTGCTGACATTAGCAATCGCAAGAAGCTGAGGCGTTTGAATGAAGAATTAAGAATGATGAATGAAGAATGGCAATTTAATCATTAATATACGTGAATCGGATAGACAAACAAATATTGGGCATCGCTTTGCCTTCCATCGTGTCGAACATCACTGTGCCGCTGTTGGGCTTGGTCGATGTGACCATTGTGGGGCACTTGGGTAGCGCGGCATATATTGGTGCCATAGCCGTGGGCGGTATGCTGTTCAACATTATCTATTGGATATTCGGCTTCCTGCGTATGGGTACCAGCGGGATGACGTCGCAACTCTATGGCCGGCGCGATTGGCAGGAAGTGACACGTCTGCTGGTGCGGGCCGTAGGGATAGGCGTAGGAGTGGGTGTCTGTTTTATCATCTTACAAGTGCCCATCCGCCAAATGGCTTTCCTGTTGATTCATCCCACGGACGAGGTGCGCCAATTGGCCACGGTTTATTTCCATATCTGTATTTGGGGAGCTCCGGCAATGTTGGGACTTTACGGGCTGACGGGCTGGTTCATCGGAATGCAGAATTCGCGCATCCCGATGGGAATCGCCATCACGCAGAACGTGGTGAACATTGCGGCGAGCCTCGCTTTGGTGTACGGATGCGGACTGAAAGTGGAAGGCGTGGCACTGGGCACGCTGATAGCCCAGTATGCCGGTTTCCTGATGGGGGTGGAGCTATGGATGCGTTACTATGCCAAGCTGAAAATGCATTTCCGTTGGAGTGGGTTATGGGAACGGTCGGCTATGCGGCGTTTCTTTGCGGTGAACCGTGACATCTTCCTGCGCACGCTTTGCCTGGTAGCCGTGACGTTGTTCTTCACCTCGGCAGGGGCGGAACAAGGCGAAGTGGTCTTGGCGGTCAATACGTTGCTGATGCAGCTTTTCACGCTCTATTCTTATATTATGGACGGATTTGCCTATGCGGGCGAAGCCTTGAGCGGCAAATACATCGGCGCACGGAACCGGCCGCTGTTTGGTCAGACCGTACGCCGCCTTTTCGTATGGGGCGGAGGGATGGCTCTCCTGTTTACTTTCGCGTATGCCACGGGTGGACGGGCGTTTTTGGGTCTGTTGACCGATGAGGCCGAAGTCATTGTTGCCGCAGGCCGTTACTTGGGGTGGGCATTGGCCATTCCGTTGGTTGGGATGGCGGCTTTCATCTGGGACGGAATCTTTATCGGTGCTACGGCTACGCGGGGTATGTTGCAATCCATGGCTGTCGCCACCGTTAGTTTCTTCCTCCTCTATTACGGATTACATACGTTATGGGGAAACCACGCCTTATGGATGGCTTTCCTTGTTTACCTGTTGATGCGCGGACTGATGCAGACGGGGCTTAGCCGGAATGTTATCCGGAAAGCGTTTGGAGGATGACTCGATGGCTCACTCCACTTGCGCTTGCGGGTAATTCACCAGATAGAGAGTTCCGGTGGCTCGGGTAAAGGCGGTATAAAGCCATCTGAAATAATCGGGTGTCAGGTACTCGTCGGATAGATAGCCTTGGTCGAGAAAAACGTTGGCCCATTGTCCTCCTTGTGCCTTGTGGCAAGTGACGGCGTAGGCGTATTTCACTTGCAAGGCATTGTAATGCGGATCCGCTTTCATCTTTTTCATACGGTCGCGCTTCAACGGTATGTCGGCATAATCTTCCAGCACGGTTTGGAAAAGACGTTCTTGTTCATTACGCGGCAAGGCCGGAGCCTCGCTGTGCAACGTGTCGAGCAGTAACGTTACTTCCAGTTCAAGTTCATCGTAGTCGGGAAAAACCACCACGGCATCCGCAAAGCGGAATCCGTATAGCTCGCGGGTGCGCCTTACTCGCCTGACTACCACCGTTTCGCCGTTGGCGATAAAATCCATCGTTTTTTGTTTCTCCGTCCAATAATAATTGTTCTTGGCTACCATCAGCCGGTCTCCCGTCTCCAATTCTTCTTCCCGCCAAAGAATTTGCGCGCGTATACCATTATTATATATATTGGCTCGCTTGTTGGAGCGGCACACTACAATGGTCTCATCCAGCCCGTCGCGGTCATAGCAGGCCGATAAGGTGTCTATCAGTTCGTTGCCCGGCACTACCTTTATGTCAGCGAAGCCGGACACGTGTATTTTAGGCAACGCATGGCAGGTATCTTCACGGATGAGCCGGCGCAACGCCGTGGCGTTCCATAAAATACCCGACTGCCGTTCTTGCCGGACTACTTGCGTCAACTCGGCTTCCGTGACTTCCAGGCCGTATCCTTGTAACGCCTCGGCGTATAGTGCCGGACTTAGTTCTTCGCCTACCGGTGGAAGCTGAGCGGTGTCGCCCATCAGCAGCAACCGGCATCCTTGGCCGGAATATACGAATTCTACCAAGTCGTCCAGTAGCCGCCCTGTGCCGAACACGGCTCCCGACAGTCCTTCGTTGGAAATCATGGAGGCTTCGTCTACTATATATAATGTATGCGTCGTGAGGTTGTCGTTCAAGGAGAAGTTGCTCGTCTCGTCCGCGAACGTTTTCTGCCGGTATATCTTCTTGTGGATGGTGAAAGCGGGGTGTCCGGCATATGCGGCGAACACCTTGGCCGCGCGTCCGGTCGGCGCCAGCAAGACCGACTTTTGTTTCAGCCAATCCAACGCATGTACCAATGCTCCGACCAAGGACGTTTTGCCCGTTCCGGCATAGCCGCGCAACAGGAAAACACGCCCCTCTTTGGGGGAACACAGGAACTCAGACAACTTTTTTATTGCATTTTCCTGCTCAACAGTTGGCAGATAAGGAAAAAATTCTTTAATTTGCCTCTCCAAATAGTTATTTATCATTTTTGTATGAGAAAAAAATAAGAGGAACTATCATTTTTAATTTTATTTCTTTTATTTTTGCGGTGCGAATA
>CALUIQ010000206.1 GCA_944320735.1 uncultured Bacteroides sp.
GTTATGACAACGAGGTGGTGCCCGAAGACATACCGCTGGACATTGTGTATGAGGATGATTACGTGATGGTGGTGAACAAGCCCGCCGGTCTGGTGGTGCATCCCGGCCATGGCAACTGGAGCGGGACATTGGTAAACGCCATCGCCTGGCACCTGAAAGACACCAAGGGATACGACGCCAACGACCCGCACTTGGGATTGGTACACCGCATCGACAAGGATACAAGCGGTCTGTTGGTGATAGCCAAGACGGCGGACGCCAAAACCAACCTGGGCTGGCAATTTTTCCATAAAACCACCAAGCGACGCTACCGGGCGTTGGTGTGGGGCAACGTGGAGGATGACGAAGGCACCATCACGGGCAACATAGGGCGCAATCCGAAAGACCGCCTGCAGATGGCAGTGTTGCCCGAGGGGCAGGGGAAACCGGCCGTGACGCACTACCGGGTGCTGGAACGCTTCGGCTATGTGACGTTGGTGGAGTGTATTCTGGAAACAGGACGAACGCACCAGATACGTGTCCATATGAAGCACATCGGGCATGTGCTCTTTAACGACGAACGCTATGGAGGCCACGAGATATTGCGCGGCACCCATTTCGCCAAATACAAACAGTTTGTAAACAACTGCTTCGACATCTGTCCGCGTCAAGCGTTGCATGCCATGACACTGGGGTTTGTCCATCCCGTCACCGGCGAGGAGATGTACTTCACCTCCGAACTGCCCGACGACATGGCACGCCTCATCGACAAGTGGCGCGAATATGCGAAGACGATGACGAACAATGGTTGATGATAATTAATGATTAATGGTTAATAGTTAATGACTAAATAATTTAATAGTTGACAATGAAACGCACTATTGCTATTGTTGCCGGAGGCGACACTTCGGAATATGAAGTTTCCCTGCGCAGTGCACAAGGAATCTATTCATTCATTGATAAGGAAAAATACACCTTATATATAGTAGGTATGCGCGGGCTGGACTGGCACGTGCGATTAGACGAAGGAAAGACGCTGCCAATAGACCGCAATGACTTCAGCTTTACGAAAGAAAACGGAGAGAAAGTCACGTTCGACTTTGCCTATATCACCATCCACGGCACGCCCGGCGAGGACGGCCGCCTGCAAGGTTATTTCGACATGCTCCACATTCCCTACTCTTGTTGCGGGGTGCTGGCGGCAGCCCTCACCTACGACAAGTTTGCCTGCAACCAATACTTGAAGTCCTACGGGGTGCGCATCGCCGACTCCTTGTTGCTGCGCGGCGAACAAAGCATCTCCGATGACGATGTGGTGGAGAAAATTGGATTGCCCTGCTTCATCAAGCCCAGTCTGGGCGGCTCCAGCTTCGGAGTTACGAAGGTAAAGACGCGCGAAGAGATACAACCCGCCATCGCCAAGGCGTTCGCCGAGGCGCAAGAGGTCATGATAGAAGCCTATATGCCAGGCACGGAGCTGACTTGCGGATGCTACAAGACGCGGGACAAGTCGGTGGTATTCCCCATCACCGAAGTGGTGAGCCACAACGAATACTTCGACTACAAGGCGAAGTACGATGGGGAGTCGGACGAGATTACTCCGGCACGCATCTCAGACGACCTGACCGACCGTGTAAAGAAACTGACTTCGGCCATCTACGACATCTTAGGCGCGCAGGGCATCATCCGGGTGGATTACATCATCACCGAAGGAGAGAAAATCAACCTGCTCGAAGTAAATACCACTCCGGGGATGACCGCCACCAGCTTCATTCCCCAACAAGTGCGTGCGGCGGGGCTGGACATCAAGGACGTAATGACAGACATCATCGAAAATAAATTTCATTAATCCCTATGGCCATGAACGAAGAATTTGACGAAATTCGTCCTTATCACGATGAGGAATTACCGCAAGTGTTTGAGGAATTGATAGCCGACCCTGCTTTCAGGCAAGTGGTAGAAGCCGTTTTCCCGGAAGTGCCGTTCGAGATGTTGGCAAACCGTATGCGCGGTTGCCGTACCAAACTGGATTTTCAGAAGGTGTTCGGCTATGCGCTGATGCAGAAATTCATCCAGAACAGCACGGATGGCGTGACCTTGGACAACTCCGCCTTGGCAGACAAGTCCGGCGCATACACTTACATCTCCAACCATCGAGACATCGTCCTCGACTCCGGTTTCCTGTCCAAGCTTTTGGTAGATGAAGGACTGGATACCGTGGAGATTGCCATCGGTGACAATCTGCTGATTTATCCTTGGATTAAGAAATTGGTACGCATCAACAAGTCTTTCATTGTGCAACGGGGCCTGCCTATGCGCCAAATGCTTCAAGCATCGAATCGTATGTCGCGCTACATGCACTATACCATTGCGGAAAAGAAGCAGTCCATCTGGATAGCCCAGCGTGAAGGACGCGCCAAAGACTCCGACGACCGTACCCAGGAAAGCGTGCTGAAGATGCTTGTCCTCGGTGGCGAGGGTGACAGCATCGACCGGTTGATGCAGATGAACATCGCCCCGCTCTCCATCTCGTACGAATATGACCCTTGCGACTTCCTCAAGGCATGGGAATTTCAACTGAAACGCGACAATCCGGACTATAAAAAGACAACCGCCGATGACTTGAAGAACATGCAGACCGGACTCTTGGGGTACAAAGGACGCGTACACTTCCATATGGCCTCCTGCATCAATCCCCAACTGGCGAAAATAGACCGGAGCCTCCCCCGCCAAGAACTTTTCATACGGATTGCCCAACTCATCGACCAGGCTATCCATAGCGGTTACCGCCTCTATCCGGGCAACTATGTGGCCGCCGATTGGCTGGAGGGGGAAAAACGTTTTGCGTCCCACTATACGGAAGAGGAGAGACAAAAATTCGAGGCTTACATAGACCGACAATTGGCACGTATCGATTTGCCCCACAAGGATGAGGATTTTCTCCGCACCAAGATGTTGCAGATGTATGCCAATCCATTGAAGAATTACCTACACACGAAAGCCCATGAGTGATTGCCTGCATAAAATAGTGACGATGATAAGCCTATGCCTGCTGTTGGCGGCCTGCGGGGAGGACTATTTCGTACCTTCGATGAAACAGGATTACCTGACCGCTTATTCATCGGCCAGCGGGGAACTGACGTCCGTCGTGACCGATAAAGGCGTGCGCCTGCCCATTCTGAGCGACGCCACCCATAGCCGCATCGAAGCCGACAGCCTGGTGCGCATCGTATGCAATTATACGGAAGAGACGGCTTCCGATGGCACAACGGGCATCCGCATCAACGCACTGGCCGGCACCGTCTCTCCCATTCCACAGCCGGCCGAAACCTTCAAAGACGGAATCAAGACCGATGCGGCCGACGTACTCAGCATTTGGATGGGGCTGGACTACCTGAATTGCATCGTAGAAGTGAAGGCGCAAAACAAGACCCACTATTTCCACTTTGTGGAAGAAACGGTGGAGACAGACGAAGCCACGGGACACCGGACGGTAAGCCTCCTGCTATACCACGATGCGGGGGACGACCTGCAGGCATACACCCAACGCGCCTATCTGTCCGTACCGCTGCGCCAATATGCCTCCGAAGGCATATCCGGCGTGACCGTCCGCTTCAGCCTACACACGTCTGAGGGTGAAGTGAAAACTTATACATTCGATTATAACCCTATAAACTGATTCCTTATGTATAAAATGTGGTTCACAAGCATCTGCCTGTTCATTGCCTTGCTATTTTCCTGCCAGCCCAAGGGAGGAAATTTCGAGACGGTATCGGTAGATGAATTTGCCGAAGTAATAAGCGACCCCACCGTACAACGTCTGGACGTACGTACCGTGGCCGAATATTCGGGAGGGCATATCCCCGGAAGCCTCAACGTCAACGTACTCGACGACGAACATTTCGCCCAGGTTTCGGATTCGGCCTTGGACAAAAGCCGCCCTGTAGCCTTGTATTGCCGCAGCGGGAAGCGAAGCAAGAAAGCCGCCCAAATCCTCAGCGGAAAAGGTTTCAAAGTGTACGAACTGGGCACCGGTTTCAACGGTTGGAAAGAAGCCGGACAAGCGGTTGAGAAGTAAAGAAATTCCGCTGAGTGGGAAACAAGGTCTACCAATTCGTGCCTAAAAAGTACTTTTTGGTAGATATTTCGTTCATTTTCTTTCAGAATCTTGCATAGAATTAAAAAGAAGCGTTAATTTTGCACAGACATTTATTCGAATAAAAGAATGGCAGATGACTCTTTGTTTCTAATAGACATTGACCGTGTACTTCGGGAAAAAGCGCCGAAGCAAGCTCGGTACATCCCTCGGTTTGTCGTTTCATACTTGAAACATATCGTACACCAAGATGAACTGAACGTGTTCTTGCGTGAAGCGAAAGACAAGGTAGGAGTGGACTTTCTGGAGGCGTGTCTGGACTTCTTAGACGCAAAGATTGACGTACACGGAGCCGAGAATCTGCCTCAAGAAGGATTGTGCACGTTTGTTTCGAACCACCCCTTGGGAGGTCAGGACGGCATCGCCTTAGGATACGTATTGGGCAAACGCTACGACGGACGGGTGAAATATATGGTGAACGATTTGCTGATGAACCTGCACGGTTTGGCTCCCTTGTGCATCCCCATCAATAAGACAGGCCGTCTGGCCAAGGATTTCCCCCGATTGGTAGAAGAAGGATTCTCATCGGACAACCAGATGATTATGTTTCCGGCAGGATTGTGCTCGCGCCGCCAGAAAGGAGGCGTGATAGCCGATTTGGAGTGGAAGAAAACGTTTGTGACCAAAAGTGTGGAACACCATCGGGATGTGGTTCCGGTACATTTTGAAGGACGAAATTCGGATTTCTTCTACAACTTGGCCAATGTATGCAAGTTCTTAGGACTGAAAGTGAACATCGCTATGTTGTACCTGGCAGACGAAATGCTGAAGAACCGACACAAGACATTCAAAGTGACCTTTGGCAAGCCTATCCCTTGGCAAACCTTCGACAAGTCGAAGACGCCCCTACAATGGGCGGCGTATGTAAGAGACATCGTTTATAAGTTGTAATACTTACAATACATATATTAATAAGAAGTATGGAAGAGATTATTGCACCGATAGACAAAAAACTACTAAAAGCGGAGTTGACCGAAGACAAGCGACTGCGCATGACCAACCGAAGTAACAACCAGATATACATTGTTACGGCACAAGATTCTCCCAACACGATGAAAGAAATTGGACGCCTGCGCGAGATAGCTTTCCGTGCGGCGGGAGGAGGAACAGGTTTGTCTATGGACATCGACGAATATGACGTGATGGACAATCCGTACAAACAACTCATCGTATGGAATCCGGAGGCAGAGGAAATATTGGGAGGTTACCGCTACTTGTTGGGTACAGACGTGCGCTTCGACGCGCAAGGTGCACCAATCTTGGCGACCGCACATATGTTCCATTTCTCCGACAAGTTCTTAAAAGACTATCTTCCTACCACTATTGAACTGGGACGCTCGTTCGTCACATTGGAATACCAATCCACCCGTATGGACAGCAAGGGACTTTTCGCATTGGACAACCTGTGGGATGGGCTGGGCGCGTTGACCGTCATTATGCCCAACGTAAAATACTTCTTCGGAAAGGTGACGATGTATCCCAGCTATCACCGTTTGGGTCGTGATATGATTCTGTACTTCCTGCACAAACACTTTGCGGACAAAGACGGATTGGTCATACCGATACAACCCTTGCATTGGGAAGCGGATGAAGAACAGCTGAAAGCCTTGTTCTGCAAGGACTCCTTCAAAGAAGATTACAAGATACTGAATGCTGAAATCCGGAAGTTTGGCTACAACATCCCTCCGTTGGTTAACGCCTACATGAACCTGAGCCCCACGATGCGCGTGTTCGGCACTGCCATCAACGATGAGTTTGGCGATGTAGAAGAGACGGGCATCCTGATAGCCGTAGACGAGATTTTGGCCGAGAAACGCATCCGCCACATCCAGTCGTTCATAGAGAATGAGCAAGATGCCAATAAGTTCATCTTTACGAAACGAGGATAAACCCATTCATTGATTCAGATAAACAAGGCACGGATTACACGGATAAAAATTTAAAATCCGTGTAATCCGTGTCATCTGTGGATGAATAATCAAACTACACTGTGCAGCCCGATAAATTATCATTCACCTACGCATTCTCCGGAAGAGCCTCACATTCCCCATACTTTTCCTTCAACTCCTCTACCGACATACCCGTGAAGTAGTCCTCAATGAAGTCCCAACGGCGGGCATCGTCCATACGGTCGGTGCCGAAGAAGAGGCGGTAGAGTTCTATCTGCTCCTGGAAGATGCGCTCGTTGGCATCCAATATCAAGTTGCGGTAATCGTCCGTAGCCACCAATTGTTGCAGGGTGTCCACTTCACTGAGACGCACGTGGACGCAGGGAGTTCCCCCGCCCGCCACGCTGAAGGACAAGCCACCAAGCATAGAGAGAAGGTTGAGCAGCATATTGAGGTCGGAGAAAGGAGTGCAATAGAACTGCAGGCGGTCCCCCTTGTGCCCCGTGATGCGTTGGGCAAAAAGTTTCTGATAGCGTGACAAGAGCAAATCAAAGCCGCGGGTGACGGTGAAGGACAGTTCGTTGCTCTCTTTTTTCTTTTGGCTGCTGATGTAGCTCACACTGCGTCCTTCCTCCACACGACTCTCCAACAAGGATCCAATGAAACGCTTGGCGGAACGGACATCCATCCCATGCTCGGCAAAGACGGCACGCAGGGCTTCTTCGTCGAAACGTCCTTTGTTCTTCAGCAAGGCAGTCTTCAGCAGCGTAGTCAGACTCTTGAAGAGGGCATCCATACGGGTGCGCAGGGTGGCGGCATCTTCCTTCAGCAGCACATCGTGCCTGCCCACAGCCACGGCGCGTGAGCCTTCGCACAATGTGCCTCCGGTGAGCTTTTGCTTGAATTCCTTATAGCCCAGCTCGGGGAAGCACTCTTCCCACAAGCGGTCAAGACACGCCAAGTAAACACCCTCGGTACCTTCGACCGGAGTCAGATAGGAAGCATATTGTCGGGCAAAGACATCGCCCGTCTTGTCCTGTATGTAACCCTCTACCATAAGGTTTTGCGGAGTCACTTCCAACAGGCGCCGGCCGTAACGCTTCTCGATGTCATCTTCCAGCCAAAGCAGGGCGGTCTTGATGAGCTGACCCAACTCGGCCTCGTATTCCAATTTGTTTTTCATACGGGGCAGTTTCACCACAAACTCGAAGTCGGAAAGTGACACCAACATTTCCTCTTTATTTCCCTTCATGTGATACACCTCCATGAGCTTGCGCAAAATCAAGGCCAACTGCTCCTGAGCGATGGCACCCAACTGGTGCAGGCGGGTCATATAGTAAAAGTCACGCTCGTGGAAATCAGTGGCCGCA
Organism: uncultured Bacteroides sp.; assembly: GCA_944320735.1. GTDB lineage: Bacteria > Bacteroidota > Bacteroidia > Bacteroidales > Bacteroidaceae > Bacteroides. The sequence continues at coordinate 7,395 of CALUIQ010000206.1, forward strand.
ACGCCTTGCACCGACGCGTCACGCGCCGCACGGCCTATCTCCTGGATGTAGTCGACAAACGTACTGGAGGGTGCTACGTGATAGACACGGTCGATGTCGCTGATGTCCACGCCCATGCCGAACGCCTTGGTGGCCACAATCAGCCGCTTGGTGCCGTCCTTGAAAGCGTCGACGATGGCCGCCTTCTGAGTCTTGTCCTTCTTGCCGTAGTAAGTAGCCACGAGCGGCCACTGGGTGGGCTTCACCCATGCCTTGACACGCATATCAATGCTTCCGGCAAAAGGATAATAGAGTAAGGTCTTATGGCCGTCCAGGAAGTCCTCCACACGGGCGGCGATGACACGTTGCTTGGCTTTGTCGTAAGTCTCGCCTTCCTCCAACACAAGCCGGCGGATGTCAAAACCGATGTTGCGCCGCTTCACGGTACCGATGTAAAGCACGCAAGGCGCCATCTGCAAGGAGCGGGCAGTCTCGAAAACCATATCGTTATCTCCTGCCGGATTCCAAACTGCCGTAGCCGTAAGGGCAAAGAGGGGGAAGCCGTAGCCCAATGTACGCTTCAATCCGGACAGGTAACGCCCCAAGAACCAGTAATCTACACGGAATTCCTTACCCCAAGTGGTCACGGTATGGGCTTCGTCCACCACAACCAAGCCGATGCGACGGTCGCCAACAAAATGACGGATGTCGTAAGACAAGAGCAACTCGGGCGAAAGATAGAACAAGTCGACCTCGCCTTCACGCACCTGCCGATAGACCTCCAGCTTTTGCTCGGGCGAAAGGTCGGACGAAGCGTAGGCCACACGTGTGTAGCCCAAGTCCTGAAGGCTCTCCACTTGGTCGACAATGAGTGCTTTCAGGGGAGACACCACAAGGGTAAGCGCTCCGTATTGGCGTCCCAGATAAATGGCGGGAAGCTGAAACAAAAGGGACTTGCCCGATCCGGTAGGAGCCGTCAGAAGGATATTGTCGGGCAGGCTTTCGTCCTTTAAGGCTTTTTCGGCCTCACGTATGACATGCTCTATCAATTGCCCCTGCGATAGGGACAACCGCTCTTTTCCCTTGAACAGGTCATCGTAGATTTCCAATTCACGGAATCGCTCGTACCCATATATTTCGTTCAGCAATCCGCATACTTCCTCCCGGCAAGCCTCGGGCAGATGTCTTTCTTTCAGTTCGGGCAATTGGTAAGCCGCTCTTTCTTGCATATCCTTCCTCTTTAGTTTAATCCTATATAAAAAAAAAGAAAAGGCAGTTTGTCAGCCTTGCACGACAATGGCCTCCAAACTACCTTTCGTATTGCTTTCTTGTTATCCGCTATCCCGCATTCAACCGGAAGGAAACGGATACCGCGCATGTATCAATACTCCTCCTCGTTGAAAAAGAAATCTTCTTTGCTGGGATAATCAGGCCAAATGTCTTCGATACTTTCATAAATTTCGCCCTCATCTTCCATCTCCTGCAGATTTTCAATCACTTCAAGCGGAGCACCTGAACGCATGGCATAATCAATCAGTTCGTCCTTAGTTGCCGGCCAAGGAGCATCCTCCAGTTTGGATGCCAATTCCAATGTCCAATACATAATGTCTAAGTATTTAATTTGTGCGTTTTTGTTATTTCTTCAAATTTTCGGCAAAAATATAACAAATTATTTCACAAACAACTTTTATCCCAAAATATTTCTTCTTTTTTATCGTCTTGGTTCATTTTGCGGGCAAGAACGAACAAATAGTCAGACAAACGGTTCATATAGGCCAACAATTCTGAGGAGACTTCAGCTTCCTCGGCCAAGCGCAGGATACGCCTTTCCGCCCTTCGGCACACGGTTCGACATACGTGGCAAACCGCTGCCCCCCGGCATCCTCCCGGCAATACAAAGGCTTTCAAAGGGGAAAGTTCGGCGTCGATGCGGTCAATCTCTCGCTCTACATCTTCCACTTGTGCGGCAGTAATCATACTTTCCTCCCGCAACTGCACCCGTTCGCAATCCGTGGCCAGACAAGACCCAACGGCAAAAAGGCGGTGCTGCACCCGACACAAGAAAGTGCGGTCATCGGCATCGGTCAGGTATGTAACCAGCGAACCTATTTGGGCGTTCAATTCATCGACCGTGCCATAAGCCTCCAGCCGCACGTGCGTTTTAGATACCCGTGTACCTCCCACCAACGAGGTACGTCCATCGTCACCAGTTTTGGTGTATATCAAACTTTTCTTCATTCTAATGAAATTTATTCTGTTTACACACATCTACTGTCCTTCCGGAGAGTACGTAGGTAAATGATTATTTAGCGTTGTGATCCCATTTAACTACGTTTTTACCAGAAAAATTTATTTTATTTCTCTCAGAAGCAGACGATATAATGTTGTTTATTCATCTTTTTATTAAAAAAGAGAATGCCCAAGTCGTAGAGGTCGAAAGTGATGCCGACACGATCGTCTTTCTTCATACGCTCCCAAAGCTCACGCATAGAAGACGTGTAACCTATCCCCTCTATGACAAACATCGAAGTCTCGCAAACCCGAGAAGCACAGATGTCAAATACGGCCTGCACAAAATCGGGACGCCTGAAATCATGGATATAAAGGAAATCGACCGGAACACCAGCTTCCAAGAACAAATCATCCAACTCGCGAGCACCTGTATAATCGGCATACACACGCCCTGCCTTCAGATAGAGCGAAGAAGCGGACAAACACCCGGCATCGATAATGGTACGGGCACGGGCGTAGTTGACCAGACGAAACAAAAGCCGCTTCACTTTCAGCGGTTCGTATCGCCAGTCGGCACATTCTGTCCCCTTCCGCCGCTTTTCTTCAGCACGCAAGTCTGCATATTTATAATAAGGTGTCTTTTCATACACGACCCGCGTGATGAAGTTGAAAGCGAAAGGCGAATGTACGCCATATCCCCGCCGGTGAGTGACACGACGAAACCAAACCCAAGGATGTACCCAATAAAGTCCTATACGCTGCTTCATGGTGCAAAGATATAACTTTACTTCAAGAAAAGGCAACGCTTGGCAACAAAAAAGAGGATGTATCAAAACGATTTAGAACACGGAGACACAAAGACACAGAGATTTTATTTCATTGATTTACAAATATATTTTCTCTGTGTCTTTGTGCCTCTGTGTTCTATTTCTTAATTATGATACACCGGCTTCTTAGCCCTCCATAGTAAACTGATATTTTATTTCTGACGGACAAAGATGTTGATGGGGGTGCCTGTCAGATTCCACTTCTCACGCATCTTGTTCTCCAAGAACCGCTTGTACGGCTCCTTGACATACTGCGGCAAATTGGCGAAATAGACAAATGAAGGTATTTGCGTATTAGGCAACTGGGTGACATACTTTATCTTGATGTACTTACCCTTAATCGAAGGAGGCGGATAAGCCTCGATAAGCGGCAACATCTCCTCATTCAAACGCGCGGTAGATATACGCGTATGGCGGTTATCGTACACCATACGGGCAGCTTCTATCACCTTAAAAATGCGCTGTTTGGTTAAAGCTGAGGCAAAAATAATGGGGAAATCGGTAAAGGGAGCCAAACGGTTACGCACCGCATCCTCGAATGTCTTCATAACTTTCACCGTCTTGTCGGGCACTAAATCCCACTTATTGACCACTACCACCAAACCTTTCGCATTCTTTTGTATCAACGAAAAGATATTCAAATCTTGGCTCTCAATACCACGCGTGGCATCCAACATCAGGATGCAAACATCAGAATTCTCGATGGCACGGATAGAGCGAATGACCGAATAGTATTCCAAGTCTTCATTCACCTTGTTTTTCTTGCGGATGCCGGCGGTGTCTACCAAATAAAAATCAAAGCCAAACTTGTCATAGCGCGTATAGATAGAATCACGTGTGGTGCCCGCTATCTCCGTCACAATGTTACGCTCCTCGCCTATAAAAGCGTTCACGATAGAAGATTTTCCGGCATTGGGACGACCTACGACCGCAATACGGGGCAAGTCCTCTTCAACAATCTCGTCCGTTTCCTTTCTGAACTTACTCACTATCAAGTCCATCATATCACCGGTTCCGCTTCCCGTAGCGGCCGAAATACAATACGGATCACCCAACCCCAACCGATAAAACTCAGCCGCATTGTATTGCAAATCGTATGTATCCGTCTTGTTGGCAATCAGCAGAACGGGCTTATTGGCACGGCGCAAGATGGAGGCCACCCCCATATCCAAGTCAGTAATCCCATTCATCACGTCTACCAGAAACAAGATTACATCCGCTTCGTCCACAGCCAGCAACACCTGCTTGCGAATTTCTTCTTCAAAGACATCATCGGAGTTGACCACCCAACCTCCAGTATCTACCACGGAAAATTCACGCCCGCACCATTCGGCTTTACCATACTGGCGATCACGTGTCGTGCCCGCTTCTTCGTTTACAATCGCCTGACGGGTTTTGGTCAAGCGGTTAAATAACGTAGATTTCCCCACATTGGGGCGTCCTACAATTGCGACTAAGTTTCCCATAATCTTTTTAACTGTTTTTGCGACTATCCCAGTCGTTTATACTCACTTTTCTACTCAATCTTGTTGATAACCAAAGTTGCGCAACTCTTTGTCAGAGTTTCGCCAATCCTTGTCAACCTTTACAAACGTTTCCAAATAAATGGTTTTGCCGAAGAACTTCTCCAAATCACGCCTTGCTTCTGTAGCCACTTTCTTCAAAGCCCGGCCTTGCTTGCCTATGATAATTCCCTTTTGCGACTCCCTCTCGACATAAATGACGGCATTAATATGTATCTTCTTCGCATCTTCTTTGAATTGCTCTACCACGACCTCTACCGAGTAAGGTATTTCCTTGTCATAATAGAGCAATATTTTCTCTCGGATAATCTCAGTCACAAAAAAACGTGCAGGCTTATCCGTCCATTGGTCTTTGTCAAAATAAGGAGGAGAATCGGGAAGCAAATCCTTTACCCGCTTCATAACGTAGTCCACATTGAATTTTGTAGCAGCAGATATGGGGATTATTTCGGCTTTGGGCAACAAAGCCTTCCAACTCTCCACCAACACTATCAGCTTCTCCTGATTGGTCAAGTCAATCTTATTAATAAGCAGGAGAACCGGAATGTCCATCTTGCCAACCTTCTCTACAAAATCGTTATGTTTGTCTGGTGTCTCGATGACATCGGTGACGTAGAGCAAGACATCGGCATCCGTTAAGGCGGAAGTGGAAAAATTCAGCATTGACTCTTGTAACTTATAGGCAGGCTTCACAACGCCCGGAGTATCCGAGAACACGATTTGCATATCATCCGTATTATAGATACCCATAATGCGGTGTCGCGTAGTTTGGGCTTTGAACGTAGCAATGGATATACGTTCGCCCACCAAAGCATTCATCAAGGTAGACTTGCCCACATTCGGATTGCCTACAATATTCACAAAACCGGCCTTATGCATATAAAATATTCATTTTTAAATGGTGAAAAAAAACGCATCGAATTCAGAAAATAGGATGCGTTTCTTTAGTATATTTGAAAAACAACAAGGAAATCTTATTGTTCCTTTTTACCGTCATAGCCCCATTTCACATACACTGCCCCCCAGGTAAACCCGGCACCGAATGCCGTGAAAATCAAGTTGTCTCCTTTCTTCAGCTTATCCTCGAAATCCCAAATGCAAAGGGGCAATGTTCCCGCACTGGTATTCCCATAACGGTCGATGTTAATCATCACTTTCTCATGAGGAACTTCCAAGCGATGAGCCACTGCATCAATGATGCGCAGGTTGGCTTGGTGAGGAATGACCCAATCAATGCTATCTTTATCCAATCCGTTGCGCTGGGCAATCTCTGCACTTACATCCGACATATTGGACACAGCATACTTAAACACTGTACGTCCCTCCTGATAAATGTAATGCATATGATTGTCAACCGTGAAATAAGAAGGAGGACAAACCGAACCTCCGGCCTTCATGTGCAGGAAAGGCAAGCCCTTACCGTCTGTACGCAGAATTGCATCCATAATGCCACAATCCTCAGTAGTAGGCTCTATCATAAAAGCAGCCGCACCATCGCCAAATATCGGGCATGTAGAACGATCCGTATAATCTACCATTGAAGACATTTTATCCGCTCCAACGATAATCACCTTTTTATATCTTCCCGAACGAACAAAATTCGCAGCCGTCTCCATCGCATAGAGGAAACCACTACAAGCCGCCTGCAAGTCGAACGCAAAAGCATTCTTCAAGCGAAGTTTATCACAGAGAATGGATGCAGTGGAAGGAAAATGATAATCGGGAGTAGTCGTGGCGACAATCACCAAATCAATGTCATCAGGATTGCTGCCCGTGCGCTGCATCAACTGTTTGGCAGCCTTGCGTGCCATATACGAACTACCCAACCCCTCTTCATTCAGGATGCGTCTTTCCTTCACCCCGATTCGCGTCATAATCCATTCGTCGTTGGTATCCACCATTCTGGATATCTCGTCATTCGTCAAGACATAATCAGGGACATAGCCTCCGACTCCTGTAATTACTGCATTTATTTTTTCCATCAATATCTACTTAATTACCAATTTACTCCAATAAGTATAGTCTAAAAAGGCCCACTCTCCACTAGAAAGAAGACTTTTTAGACATTCCTTATTCGAGTATCAAATTCTAAAAAACTACCGTAATTATACAGCAGCTTCTTTTTCAACTGCAAGTTTGCCTCTATAATAACCGCATGCACCACATACTGTATGATATACATGCCATTCACCACAATTCGGACAAATAGCCAAGGTGGGAACTACTGCCTTATCATGAGTTCTTCTTTTTGCAGTTCTTGTTTTTGACTGTCTTCTTTTAGGATGTGCCATTTTCTTAAAACTTTAATTGTTATCTAATAATCTTTTTAATTCATTCCAACGTGGATCAATCACCGTTTCTCCATCATCACCCATTTTATGGTTTTCTGTTTCCAGATAGCCTTCTCCATCATTCGAAGAGGAACAAAGTAAACTACCTAACTTTTCATTCATTTCCTTGTTACACTCTCCTTCCGCATGCACATGCTTTATAGGTATGGCCAGCGCTATGAATTCATACATAAACCAAGCGACATCTATAACACCTTCATTCGCTGGTATTATAACTAAATCGTCCTCTTCTTCCGAATATTCATCACCCAATTTCACAATCAATCTGTCTACTGAATGAACTGATTGATCCATCTCATCCAAACAACAATCACACAACACCTTTACCGTCCCTTCCGTTTGGAAATTAAGTTCAAAAGACTGAGCCAGCTTTTTCACATTCAAAGAGACATAAACCTCTCCCTTCTGAACTTCAGGTGCATCTATCAATGCAAAGAACTGATCATCCAACGTAAACTCGTAAGTATATGCATCCGACTGCATTCCTTTCAAGTCAATTTTGTATGTATCTAAATTTTCCACAGTTTTCTTTTTTACGCCAAGAAATCAAGCAGATATAATTCGGGCGACAAAGATACAAAAAAATATCCTGTTGAAATAAGATTATAATAAAAATATCACGTTTTTAAGCGGTTTTTATATTCATTGAGGATAAGCCAAGCCCGATACAAAAAAAGAGTCCCTTCTCCGGACTACCCGGCGAAGGGACTCTCGCTGAAAGACGGCGGCTACCTACTCTCCCACTGTGACGCAGTACCATCGGCGCGGCCGGGCTTAACTGCTCTGTTCGGAATGGGAAGAGGTGGAACCCCGGCACCATAGC
>CALUIQ010000207.1 GCA_944320735.1 uncultured Bacteroides sp.
TCCGTGTCCAAACATTTTTCTTCCACCAACCTCTCCCTGCGACGGGCATCCCGGATGTCCGATATATATTGGTAGACATCCGGATAGCAACGGAACGTATCGCTGACCTTGCGGGCACGGGACAAAAAGGTGGAGAAAGAATAAAGGCAATCGGGACGCAGCACATAGTCCGTGTCAAAGTACTCGGAAACCAACTGCAGAAACTCTTCCCGCTTCTCGCTTCCGATGCGGACGCACACCTTGCGACCTTGCGTATAAGAAAGGTAAACCGCCGTATAGGGAGGAAGGGTAGTATCTGTATATAAATGATGCTCGTTCAACCAAAGTTTGACGGCCTCGATGTGTTTGCAGGTGCCTAACTGGTTCGACTTGAAGTCCATGCACGAGCAGTAGTTCCAAGGGCTTTTCTCTCCCCGGTACACCACCTTATATATTTGATGCGACACGGGATTGGCCACGCGGTAACATCCCCGCTCGTCCGTATCCGCGTCTTTACTGATGCCAAACTGCTCTTTCATCGCCGCTTGCCTGCGGAGCGATATCTGCCATTGCTCCAAAGACATATTGGGAGGGCATACCAAATTGGACAACCGCACGGTTTTCTTTCCTTCTCCTTTCTTGGCGGACGCTTTCTTTGCCATAGCTTCTTTTGCTTGTCAATATATGTGTGTCTAATTTTTCATCCGCAGACAACGCAGATGACACGGATTTTTAAGGGGCTTCGCCCAAATTCTCGTTATTAATAGAGAAAAATAATATCTGCGTCATCCGTGTTATCTGCGGATGAAAAATGGGACAATGACTCCCACTAATTTATATATTAATCACTTAATCAAGTCACGACCCGTCATATCGGCCGGCTGAGCCAAGCCCATAATGTGCAGGATGGACGGAGCTACATCAGCCAATACACCATTCTCCACCTTGGCGTCCTTGTTCGTTGTGACGTAAACGAAAGGTACGGGGTTGAGCGAGTGAGCCGTGTTGGGCGTGCCGTCAGCGTTGAGGGCATGGTCAGCGTTGCCGTGGTCGGCAATGATGATGACTTCGTAATCGTTGGCCTTGGCAGCCTCAACGGTATCGCGCACGCAATTGTCGATGGCAACAACCGCCTTCTCGATGGCTTCGTACACACCCGTATGGCCTACCATGTCACCGTTGGCATAGTTCACTACGATGAAGTCATACTTCTGCGTGTTGATGGCTTCTACCAGTTTGTCCTTCACCTCGTAAGCGCTCATTTCCGGCTTCAGGTCGTAAGTGGCCACCTTGGGAGAAGGAACCAGGATGCGGTCTTCGCCATCGAACGGAGTTTCACGTCCACCGTTGAAGAAGAAGGTTACGTGTGCATACTTCTCGGTCTCGGCAATGTGCAACTGCTTCTTGCCTTGCTTGGAGAGGTATTCGCCCAACGTATCGGCCACGTTTTCCTTGTCGAAGATGATATGTACGCCCTTGAAGGAAGCGTCATACGGCGTCATACAGTAGTATTGCAGGCCGGGGATGGTCTTCATACCTTCTTCCGGCATATCCTGCTGAGTCAGTACGATGGTCAGCTCCTTAGCACGGTCGTTACGGTAGTTGAAGAAGATAACTACATCGCCTTCCTTGATGGTTCCGTCGAAATTGGCGTTGTTGATGGGCTTGATGAACTCGTCCGTCACGCCTTCGTCATACGACTCCTGCATAGCCTGAACCATATCCGTGGCTTGTTTGCCCTTGCCTTCGATAAGCAGGTCGTAGGCCTCCTTGATGCGATTCCAACGTTTGTCGCGGTCCATGGCGTAGAAACGGCCCACGATGCTGGCAATGCGACCGGCACTTTGCGCGCAGTGTGCGGTCAGTTGCTCGATGAAGCCCTTGCCACTCTTCGGGTCGGTGTCACGGCCATCCATAAAGCAGTGCAGGTAAGTGCGGTCTTCCAAGCCATATTCCTTGGCAATGTCGCACAGTTTGAACAGGTGCTCAAACGAAGAGTGTACACCACCGTTGGACGTCAGACCCATGAAGTGAATGCCCTTGCCCTGCTCCTTGGCGTAAGTGAAGGCGGAAACGATTTCCTTGTTTTTCAGGATGCTGCCATCGGCGCAAGCGCGGGTAATCTTCACCAAGTCTTGATAAACAATGCGTCCGGCACCAATATTAAGATGTCCCACTTCAGAATTTCCCATCTGTCCGTCAGGCAACCCTACGTTCTCGCCGCTGGCTTGCAGTTGCGAATGCGGGTATTCGGCCAAAAGGCTGTCCCAATAAGGAGTGGGAGTCACGTAGATCACATCGTCTTTTTGACGGTCGCCAATGCCCCAACCGTCCAAGATCATTAAAAGAGCTTTCTTTGCCATAATGTTTAAAGTATTTAAAGTTCAATTTTTATCGGGTTCTATTTCAGCCGCAAAAATACAAAAAAGATAGTTATAGGGTCGATTAATCTATGTTAAGTTGCGTCATAGGGACAAGAAAAATCCAGCGTCATCTGTCCGTCACCCAGCAAATTGAATGTCATCCGATGGTAGGGCGTAGTGCCGTGCGCGGCGATGGCAGCCCGATGTTGCCGTGTGGGGTAGCCTTTGTTTTTGTCCCATCCATAGACAGGATATTCTTCGTGCAGGCGGTTCATATAGTCGTCACGGTAGGTCTTGGCAAGAATGGAGGCAGCGGCTATGGAGAGATACTTGCCATCGCCTTTTACGACAGTGGTATGAGGAAGGTCTTGATACTTCTTGAAGCGATTGCCGTCGATAAGGAGATGCTGAGGCCGGAGGGAAAGAGCATCGATGGCACGGTGCATAGCCAGAAACGAAGCGTTCAAGATGTTTATCCGGTCGATTTCTTCGGGCGAAACCACACCTATGGCCCACGCCAAGGCTTCGCGTTCAATGATTTCCCGCAGCGCATACCGTTGGTGTTCGGTCAGTTGCTTGGAGTCGTTCAGTTGCTCGTTGCGGAAGTCTTTGGGAAGGATGACGGCGGCGGCATAAACGGCACCTGCCAAGCAGCCGCGTCCGGCTTCGTCACATCCGGCTTCTATCTGGTCAGCGTTCAAGTAAGGTAATAACATATATTATCAATTTTTTATATCACACACCATAAGGTCACTAAAAAGGGCACGCTGAAATCTACCGTAAAACCGTGGAAAATAGAGACTATGACCAAATCCGTCCCGGCAGTCTGCGCAATGACGGGCAGCGTGGTATCCATCGTGGTAGCACCTCCGGCCGAGATGGGCGCCAATCGTCCAAACCAGCGCACCAAGAGCGGTGCGCCCAACAGCGTGATGAGTTCGCGCACAATGTTGGCAAGCAGTGCAATCGTCCCCATTTCAGCCCCTTTATATTCCGTAATGAAAATGCCGGATAACGAATAGTAACCAAAGCCCGAACCGATGGCCAAACAATCCGTCAAACTACGGTGGCTCAGGCATAAACTGACGAGTGCCGCGCCCGCCCAAGTTCCGATGATGGTCAGCAGGGGCAACCAAGCCAGCCGCGGATTCAGCGAACGAAAGCTACGCAACGTTTCCGGCTGATGACCCACGCTCAGCCCGACACAACCCATAAGCGCACACAAGGCATAAAAGCTGATGTCGCTTTCCAACCATACTTGAGGGATGCTCCCGAACAAGCCGATGCAAACACCCAAAAAGAAGAAACTCACAATGATGCCGCTTCCTTTCAAAGCCTGCAGGGTGTTCCCACCAGACGCAGAGGAAGTGACCCGTCGTCTCTCGTCCTTCGCCAGAAGCCTCTTCCACAATAGCCAAGCGGCGGCGGCACTCCCCAATGTGGCTCCCGTAGCCAGCAATCCGGCTTCCAGCCCCAATGTCGGAAGACTGCGCATCAAATCTCCATTGCCTCCCACCTCCATGCCCAATAGGAAAAGCAACACCCATATCAACGCATTGACGGTGTAACCCAACCAGCCCATTCGCCATTTGCGCGTCAGATAGCCCAGGAGCACACCCGTCAACATAAATATAATGACCGTAAACATTGTCCTTCTATTTTTTTGCGAGGCAAAGGTAGGGAAAAACCTATGTTTTGCAAAGGCCCAACCTATGCTTTGCGAAGACCGAAGCTATGTTTTGCGAAGTGAAGCGCAATACTTTAGTTTACTTTTTAGCATCTTTTATTAGTTGTATGTATTACACTCTAAGCAATTATCCGTAAATTCGGGCGATTTTTCAAAAAAAGCCGTAAACATCTAACAAACTATCAACATATGGAAAACTTGGATACTGCATTATTGCTAATGGTGGTGGGCATGGTGACCGTGTTTGCCATCCTGTTTATCGTGATTTACATGGGCAAGTTGCTCATTGCCTTGGTGAACAAGTATGCGCCCGAAGAGGTGACGGTACATAAAGACGGCACACC
>CALUIQ010000208.1 GCA_944320735.1 uncultured Bacteroides sp.
CGTGTTGCGCGAAGGGGTGGAAAAAGGGGTGTTCCTGATAGACGACGTCGATATGACCGCCGAACTGCTGCACTATTGCGTGAAAGGCATCGAGGTGCCTTACATCCGGGGACAGATAGGACCGAACCTGGACGACTCCACACGCGACCGATACGTGAAACGGCTGGTGTTCGGGGCCTTGCGGTGCCAACAATGATGAATGATTAGTGAAGAATGAGGAATTAAAATAGTAAATTGTAAATTGTTAAATTGTAAATTGCATTATGGGATTATTAGACGGAAAAACTGCGCTTGTGACGGGTGCCGCACGGGGCATCGGCAAGGCTATCGCACTGAAGTTTGCCGCTGAAGGGGCAAACGTGGCGTTTACGGACTTGGCCATCGACGAGAACGCCGAGAACACTGTAAAGGAAATTGAAGCGTTGGGCGTAAAGGCAAAGGCATACGCGTCGAACGCTGCCAGCTTTGAGGATACAGCTAAGGTTGTGGAAACCATTCATAAGGACTTCGGACGCATCGACATCCTGGTGAACAACGCGGGTATCACGCGCGACGGCTTGATGATGCGCATGAGCGAACAGCAATGGGATATGGTAATCAACGTAAACCTGAAGTCGGCTTTCAACTTCATCCACGCCTGCACGCCTATTATGATGCGTCAGAAAGCCGGAAGCATCATCAACATGGCATCGGTAGTAGGCGTACACGGCAACGCCGGACAGGCCAACTACGCCGCCTCGAAAGCCGGTATGATAGCTCTGGCCAAATCTATCGCTCAGGAAATGGGTTCGCGCGGCATCCGTGCCAACGCCATCGCGCCGGGCTTCATCATGACGGCTATGACGGACGCCCTCTCGGACGAGGTGAAGGCGGAATGGTGCAAGAAGATTCCTTTGCGCCGTGGCGGCACGCCCGAAGACGTGGCCAACGTGGCGACGTTCCTGGCATCTGACTTGTCATCGTACGTCTCCGGACAGGTGATTCAGATTGACGGGGGGATGAATATGTAATTTTTTAATGAAGAATGAAGAATAAAGAATGAAGAATTACCATGCGGTGTGATTGCGCAGCCCGAATTCTTCATTCATCATTCTTCATTCTTAATTCTTAATCAACATGACCGTCGTTTACGAGGACAACCATCTGATTATAGTTAACAAGACCGCTTCGGAGATTGTACAGGGAGACAAGACGGGCGACACGCCGCTATCGGAAACCGTAAAGCAGTACCTCAAGGAGAAATACAACAAGCCCGGCAATGTCTTTATCGGTGTGACCCACCGCCTGGACCGTCCTGTGAGCGGTCTTGTTGTGTTGGCTAAAACCAGCAAGGCATTGGCACGGCTGAACGAGATGTTCCGCACGGGCAAAGTGGAGAAAACCTATTGGGCCATCACGAAAAACCTGCCTCCGGCTGAGGAAGGGACGCTGACCCATTACTTGACGCGCAACGAGAAGCAAAACAAGAGTTATGCCTACGACACGGAGAAGCCCGGAAGCAAGCTGGCCGTCCTGCACTATCGGCTCCGCGCCCGTTCGGACAACTACTGTCTGTTGGAGGTAGACCTGAAGACCGGACGCCACCATCAGATACGGTGCCAGCTGGCTCGGATAGGATGCCCCATCAAGGGGGACTTGAAGTATGGTTTCCCGCGCTCGAACCCGGACGGCAGCATCAGCCTGCACGCCCGCCGCGTGAAATTCGTACACCCCGTGTCGGGGAAACTCATTGATGTGGTGGCTCCCGTGCCGGATGACAACCTATGGAAAGCGTTTCTTCCTGAATGAAGAGTGAAGAATGAAGAATTTGTTTTTTGAACACGGAGACACAAAGACACAGAGGGAATTTAAGACAGCTAAAATAAAAACTCTGTGTCTCCGTGACTCTGTGTTCCAAATTAAAAATCCGTGTCATCCGTATCATCTGCGGATGAAAAATTGTAAATTGTAAATTGCTAAATGGTAAATGAATAGATGGCTAAATTGTTTAATGGTAAATTGTTAATTGTCAATTGTCAATTGTCAATTGTATTGGGGCTGTGTGCGGCCTTGTCGATACACGCCGCAGAGAAAGCCACTAAGTTTCGCGTCCGCCCTGCCATTGCTTTGCAAAGTCCCCTGCAAGGTGATAGCGTGAATTTCGACGGAGAAAAATTTACATTAAGGCAGGTGCTGCAAACCCCGGTGGACTTGGACTTCAAGCCGTATGCCTATACGCGGTTGGAAACAGACTCTGCCGGGTACGTGACAGTGGAAAAGGCCGGAAAAGGCCATTTGCTGTATCTGTTCTCCACACGCCTGCGCGCCGAGCGCTTCACCAAAGGGAAACTGCAAATCTCTTCCTCGGCGAGATGGGAAGTCTTTGTGGACGGAGTATCAAAATATGTAAAGGACAGCACGGAAGACAGCCTGCAGGCGGTACGTCCGGCGGAAGTCGGCCTGCGCCTGGAGCCGGAAGCGGATTATGACATCGTCATCAAGCTGCTTTCGACCGCTGGAGATAAAACGACTCCGGCCTTGAAGTGCGAGTTTGTGCCCGACAAAGAATTTGAACATACCTTCGTCCGCATCGACCCCGATATGAAGCGCCGCTTCTCGCTACACGACACGGCGTTCGGCACGAAGGTCTACAGCGTCTCCCTCTCTCCGGATGGGAAATACCTGCTCACTTACTATTGGAATAATTATTCGACCAAGCGTCAGCGTACGTGGCAAGAACTGACAGAGGTGAAAAGCGGGAAAGTAATTCATCCCAACGTGCCGACGGGCGCCCGCTGGATGCCCAAGAGCAGCCGCCTGTACTACACCGTCAAAGGAAGCACGGCCAATGACTTGATGGTTTTCGACCCCGCCACAATGCGCGAGGAAACGCTGATGGAGAACCTGCCCGAAGGACGCTTCGTGTGGTCGCCGGCCGAAGACTACCTGGTGTACACCGATACGGATAAAAGCAAGGAGGAGAAAGGCCCGTTGAAACAAATCCTGATGCCGGACGACCGCATACCGGGATGGCGCGACCGGACTTACCTGGTGAAATATGACTTCGGGACGGGCTCGTCGGTGCGGCTGACGTTCGGCAAGCAGGGGGTCTACCTGAACGACATCTCGCCGGACGGCTCGAAACTGCTCTGCACTTCGTCAAAACCCAACATCACGGAGTGCCCCTTCTCGCTGACCTCACTCTTCGAAATTGATTTGGCCACCTTGAAGGCGGATACGTTGGTGAAGGAGGATCCTTATCTGAATCAAGCCGCCTACTCGCCCGATGGTAAGCAATTGGTGATATTAGGCGGGCCGGACGCACTAGGCGGTATCGGGAAAAACTATGCGCCCCATCCCACGGGTAACTTGTTCGACGTGCAGGCTTTCCTGATGGACCTGTCTACGCGGAAGGCGAAGCCCATCACCCGCGACTTCAACCCCTCCGTCACCTTGCTGCAATGGAACCGCACCGACGGATGCATCTACTTCAACACGACGGACAAGGATTGCCAACACGTCTATCGCTATGTGCCCCAGAAGGACACGTTCGAAAGGCTCCCGCTGGAGGAAGATGTCATCAGCTCTTTCTCGCTGGCGGAAGACAACCCCGCCGTGGCGGCTTATGTGGGCGGAGGAAACACGTCGACGGGCGTGGCCTATATCTACAACGCCAAGAAACGGACTTCGGAAATCTGGGCCAACCCGATGAAGGAGCGGCTGGACGAAATAGACTTCGGACGAATGGAGGAATGGAACTTCACGGCTTCGGACGGTACGACCATCGAGGGGATGATGTGCCTGCCTCCCGATTTCAACCCGGAAAAGAAATACCCCTTGATCGTCTATTATTATGGAGGGACTACCCCTACGACCCGTGGTATGACTTCGCCTTACTGCCCGCAGCTCTTCGCCTCGCGCGACTACGTGGTGTATGTCATCCAGCCCAGCGGAGCCATCGGCTACGGGCAGGAGTTTTCCGCACGCCACGTCAACGCGTGGGGGGACTACACGGCGGACAACATCATTGAGGGCACGAAGAAGTTCTGCGAGGCTCATCCGTTTGTCAACCCCGAACGCATCGGTTGCCTGGGTGCCTCGTACGGCGGCTTTATGACGATGTACCTACAGACCCGGACGGACATCTTCGCCGCGGCGGCGTCGCACGCCGGCATCAGCAACGTCACCAGCTATTGGGGCGAAGGGTATTGGGGATATTCGTACAACGCCATCGCGGCCGCTGGCAGTTACCCTTGGAACCGCCCGGAGCTTTTCACCAAGCACGGCGCGCTGTTCAACGCGGACAAGATACATACGCCGCTGTTATTGCTGCACGGGACGGTGGACACCAACGTACCCGTCGGCGAAAGCATCCAGCTATATAACGCGCTGAAGATACTGGGCCGCCCGGTGGAACTGATCACGGTGGACGGCGAAAACCACTTCATTTCCGACTACGACAAGCGTGTCCTGTGGCACAACTCCATTATGGCGTGGTTCGCCAAATGGTTGCAGGACAGCCCGGCGTGGTGGGAGGACTTGTATGAATGATGAATGAAGAATGATGAATGAGGAATTTTTCATCCGCAGATGACGCGGATTACACGGATTTATTTTTTTATTCAAACACTTCAGACACAAAGACACAGAGATAATCTTTTTTATAATAAAAACTCTGTGTCTCCGTGACTCTGTGTTCCAAATTAAAAATCCGTGTCATCCGCGTCATCTGCGGCTGAAAAATTGTAAATTGTAAATGGTTAGATGGTAAATGATTATCAACTTAGAGTAACACCGGAGGTTGCGGCAAGCGAGGAGCGGATAAAGGCTTGCATCGCCGAGGAGAAAGGCATCCGTCCCGATGCCATCCGGATTGTAAAACGGAGCATCGACGCCCGCGGGCGTACCATCTACGTCAACCTCACCGTAAGGACTTACGTGAGCGAGCAGCCCCAAGAAGAGACATTCGCCCCCGTACATTACCCGTCCGTGGAGGGGAAGCCCGGCGTGGTGGTGGTGGGAGCCGGCCCCGGAGGGTTGTTTGCCGCACTGAGACTGATTGAACTGGGACTGCGCCCCGTCGTCATAGAGCGGGGCAAGGATGTGCACGAGCGTAAACGTGACTTGGCGCAGATTGCCCGGACACAAGCGGTAGACGCAGAGTCGAACTATAGCTTCGGTGAAGGTGGCGCAGGTGCTTACTCGGACGGCAAACTCTACACAAGGAGCAAGAAGCGGGGCAACGTGGAAAAGATTCTCCGCGTGTTTTGCCAACACGGGGCTTCGACGGACATCCTCGTGGACGCGCACCCGCACATCGGCACGGACAAATTGCCGCGGGTCATCGAGGCGATGCGGAATACCATCCTTAGCCGGGGGGGCGAAGTGCATTTCCAAACGAGGATGGAGGAACTGATCATCGACAAAGACGAGGTGAAAGGCGTCCGCACGCACACGGGACAAGAATTCACGGGGCCGGTGATATTGGCTACGGGCCATTCGGCACGCGACGTGTACCGGTGGCTGGACGCCAATGGAGTGGAGATAGAACCTAAAGGCATCGCCGTGGGGGTACGTCTGGAACATCCGTCGGCACTGATAGACCGCATCCAGTACCACAGCCCCGAAGGCAGGGGACGCTGGTTGCCGGCAGCCGAATACAGCTTCGTCACCCAAGTGGAGGGACGGGGCGTGTACAGCTTCTGTATGTGCCCCGGCGGGTTCGTGGTACCCGCAGCCAGCGGGCCGGAGCAGATTGTGGTAAACGGGATGAGCCCCAGCAACCGCGGCTCGCGCTGGAGCAACAGCGGGATGGTGGTGGAAATCCGGCCGGAGGACTTGCAAGACCGGACCTTAACAGAAAACGGAAGCCCTTGCGGCGCATTGGGGATAATGAACTTCCAAGAACAATTGGAGAGGACGTGCTGGCTGCAAGGGAACCGCCAACAAACGGCTCCCGCCCAACGTATGGCGGATTTCGTGAACCATCGCTTGAGCGCGGACTTGCCGTCCACGTCGTATGCGCCCGGACTGATAGCCTCCCCGCTGCACTTTTGGCTTCCTCCGTTCATCGGCCGACGCCTGGAGCAAGGTTTACGCCAATTTGGCCGCAACGCCCGTGGCTTTCTGACCAACGAGGCGATACTGATAGGCGTAGAGACACGCACATCGGCTCCGGTACGCATCGTGCGGCACAAAGACACCCTGCAACACATCCGTCTCAGTGGCCTCTTCCCCTGCGGAGAAGGTGCAGGCTATGCCGGGGGCATCGTGTCCGCGGCCATAGACGGGGAACGCTGTGCGGAGAAGATAGCGGAATTGCTGCGATGAATTTATGTATGTGTTCATTTTTCAGCCGCAGATGACGCGGATGACGCAGATTTATTTTTAATTAAAACACGGAGACACAAAGACACAGAGTTTAAAGGACTTCGCTAAGTATTGTCATTAGCTACGCTCAAAACCACTTTTGATTATTTCATTAAGGTATAGTCTGAGCGCAGCGAAGAATCTCTCAGTGCGTGCGGGAGATACTTCACT
>CALUIQ010000209.1 GCA_944320735.1 uncultured Bacteroides sp.
TGCGCTGTGTATTCAATGGACCACAGATGACACAGATAAGACAGATTTACACAGATTTTAAAAGGCTTCGCCACAGAAAAAAATAAAAATCTGTGGTCATCTCGTCTAATCTGTGTCATCTGTGGTCCATCGTAAACACACAGTTAAATTCCCATTTGCAAAAGTAGGAAAAATTTTTGGAACGTTACTCCAATCTTCCCGTTACCCGCAGGTATTCCGTCTCGTAGATTTTATGTTGCGTCTGGGCGTCTATCAGGTTGCTTTGCGCCTGTTGCCATTGCGACTGGGCATCGAGCAAGTCGGTCAGCGTGGCCATACCGTTCAAGTAACGGTCGTGCTGGATACGCAGGTTGTCGTCCGCTTCACGGGCTCCCGAACGGGCAGTCTCTATCAGCAGGTAGCTGTCCTCCAAGTTTTGGACGGCTTGCGTGGCCTCGATGCTGAGCAGGCGCGTGTTCTTCTGCATATCTAGTCGGGCGTTGTCCACGTCCAGCTTGGCTTTCTTCACCTTCTTCAGTCCGGCACCCCAACGGAATAGGGGAATGCTGACCGAAGCCATTACCAGAGGCAGGCCGTCGTCGAACTTCTGCGTGAAGGGAACGGCGTTGCCTTGCGCGTCCTGTGACATACCTTTCATCTTCACATTACCATAATATATATATCCGGCGGAAAGTCCCACGGTGGGTAAGATGTCGGCACGTGCTATCTTGACTTGCTCCTCGGCGGCTTCCACTTGCTTTTCCAGCAAAAGGACTTCGGGGCGTAGGGAGATGTCAGTGTCGAGCGTGGCGGCGGGTGATACGCTGATGACGGTGTCCGTAGGCGTAATCTGCGTTTCCAACGGGCAGCCCAGAACGTTGCACAAGGCCAGGCGGCACAGGTTGGCGCCGTTTTTCGCTTTCTGCCATTGGTAATGGATGTCGCTCCGCTTGGTGCGGATGCGTAGCAGGTCGTTGTCCGTAGCCATACCTACGGCGAGACTGGTTTCCACTTGGCGGAACAACGTATCCATCTGCGCCTTGTAGGCATCGAGCATTCGCACCTTCCACGTCACGGCGATGTAGCTCCAATAGGCGTTGTCGGCATCGGCGATGACTTGCATCCGTGTTTTGCGCCGGTTTTCTCGTTGGCTTTCTTGCCCGATTTTTGCCAGACGGTTTCCGCTGACAATCCGGCCTCCGGCGTAGAGGGGCTGGGTCAGCGAAACCCCTGCCATATGCATACCGCGCATCTGGAGTGTCATACCCATCATATCCATATCACCCACGTAAGCCCCCGTGCCGGTAGCGTCGAGTTGGGGCAGGTAGGCGGCAAAAGCAATGCGCTTGTCCATCTCGGCCTGACGGACGGCATTGTCCGCCCGCTTGAGGTCTTCGCTATGTTGGAGTGCCATCTCCCGGCAGGCTTGTAGGGAGAGCGTTAGAGGTTCTTGGGCAGAAGTAAACGTATAGCCCAAGAAAACAGTGAGGAAAGACAGAATCATTCTTCTCATATTAAATACTTTATAGATGTAGAAATTAAAATGATAATTTATGTGCGCGGAGCGCACAATTGTCAATTGCGGCCTCCGGCCGCTAAATTCCCATTTACCTATTTACCCCTTTGACAAGTTCTTGGAAACAGCACTGTGTAGAAGAACGGCAACAGCAGCAGGGTGATGACCGTGCCTACCGTCAGTCCGCCCATAATGGTGATGGCCATAGAACCGTACATAGGGTCGCCCAACAGGGGAATCATACCCACGATGGTGGTGAGCGATGCCATCAGCACGGGACGCACGCGGGACACCGTGGCTTCGATGACGGATTGGTAGGCGGGCATACGTTCTTCCTTTTGCAGACGGTTGATTTCATCTACCAGCACAATGGCGTTTTTCACCATCATACCCACCAAGCCTTGCACGCCGACAATGGCCATAAACGTGAAGGGCTGGCGGAAGAGCAACAGAGCGGGTGTGATGCCACAGAACACGAAGGGGAAGCACATCAGGATGAGGATGGCTTTCTTCCAACTGTTGAACAGCAGCAACAAGGTAATCAGCACGATGAACATTGTGATGGGCACGTACTTCATCAGTCCGCCGATGGCCTCTTCGGTCATTTCGTTTTCGCCAACCCATTTCCGTTGGTAACCTTCGGGCAAGGGGATGGCGTCGATGGCGGGACGGATGGAAGCCAACACTTTGGCGGGTGTGCCTTCGTAGAGGTCGGTGTTAGGGTCACACTCCGCTTCAATGGCACGCTGACCGTTGACACGCATCACGGCATTCTCATCCCACGACAGGCGCAGGCCGTCCGTTACGTTACTTAGGGGGACACTACGGAACAGCTCGTCTTGCAGGGTTTCCACATTCTTGCCACCTACAACCACGCTTTGCAGGGCTTCGTTGGAGAAGTGCAGGTTCATAGTGCTCCATACGGGGATGTACCGAAGGTCTTGTATGCGGCTACCATCGGCTTGGCGCACTTGCAGGTTGACCAGTGTCATACGGTCTTGGTCGGTGAGTGCGCCTACGGTCATACCATCCGTGGCGGCCATCAAGGCGTTTGCCACATCGCTCCGTTCGATGCCTGCCCGAAGGGCATTGGCACGGTTGTAGTCGGCCACGAAAACTTTACCACGAGGCTTCCAGTTGTTTTCCACCGAATAAGGGTCTACGTAGGGACACTGGCGCATAATGTCTTCCGCTTGGCGGCTCAAGTCGCGAAGTACGGCGGGGTCGGGACCGCTGAACTCCACTTCTATGGTATGCGAGGTCGCAATGGAGAAGTTATACTTGCGGATGCGGATGTAGGCGTCCGGATAGCGTTCGCGTAGTTGTTGGCGGATGCCGGGTATCTGCTTCATCACAGTTTCGTAGTCCTTGCAATCCACCATCAGTTCGCCATAGCAATCGCCTCCCGAAGTCATAGGGCGCACCAGGCAATAGTGGGCGGGGGCGTTGCCCATACTGGCCGCTACCCGCTCCACGGCAGGATTCTGTTCCAGCAAGGCGGTCATTTCCAGCAAGTCGTGCTTCACTCGGTCGGGGCTGCTTTGGGCGGGCAAGAAATATTCTATCACGAATTGTTTATAGTCGAAGTCGGGGAAGAAAAGGTTCTTTACCCGCGTCATACCGAAGACACACACCGCCAACACCACCCCGGCAACGGAAAGTGTCATCCCCCGATGGGCAATCAGCGTGGCCACGGTACGCCGCACAAAACGGTGTACGGGCGAATTCATCACTTCATCTTTCTTCCGCGCCTTTTCCCGTGCGGGCAACCACGACTTGGCGCACACGGGCACTTGTACCAACGCCAACACCCAACTGGCCAGCAGGCTGACGCAAAGCACCAGGAAGAGGTCGCCCGCATACTCGCCCGCCGAACCAGGACAGAGGTAGATGCAGAGGAAGGTGGATGCCGCAATGATGGTCGCACCCAGCAGGGGCAAGGCCGTGTTGCACCCGATGCGGTAGAGGTAAGTCTTTGGCCCGAAACCCCGTTGCTTGTCTATCAGAATGCCGTCCATAATGACGATGGCATTGTCCACCAGCATTCCCATCGCCACAATGAAGGCGCCAAGGGAGATGCGTTGCAGGGTGGTGCCCATCGTGAGCAGGATGGGGAAGGAAAGGGCGATGGTCAATATCAACCCGAAGCCGATAATCACCCCGCTTCGGAAGCCCATACTGAATATCAGGACCAATATCACGATGGCGACGGACTCCACCAAGTTCCACATAAAGGAGTTGATAGCCTCGTCCACCTTGTCGGGTTGGAAGAAGATTTTCTCCGTCTCCATACCTGCGGGCACTCGTCTCATCACTTCCGTCAGACGCTTGTCCACGGCTTTGCCCACATCGGGCACAATGGCGTCTTCCTCCATCGCCAGGCAGATGGCCAATGCAGGCCTGCCGGACACAAAGAAACCGTTTCGCTGAGGCTCGCTGTAGGTACGTTCCACACGGGCTATATCGCCCAATCGCACAGTCTTCCCGTCGGTAGTTTGGATAAGGATGTTGCGGATGTCCGCCTCGTCCGTTATCTTTCCCGATACGTTGATACGCAAGCGGTCGCCTTCGGCCTCATAGTTGCCTGCATTCACCGTTTGGCTGGCACCGTTCAGGGCAGACATAATTTGCACGGGCACCAAGCCGTTGCGCGACAACTGTTCTTGGGAGAGGACGATGTTGATGACCTCGTCTCGGTTGCCCGCAATGTTCACCCGCTTTACCCCGTCTACCGAAAGAAGTTCGCGGCGTATCATCCGGGCGTATTTGTAGAGTTCAGGATAGGTGTAACCATCCCCCTTGAGGGCGTAGAAGATGCCGTACACGTCCATCATATCGTCCACCACAATGGGGTCATAACACCCTTGCGGTAGGCTGGAGCGCAGGTCGTTCACCTTGCGGCGCAGGAGGTCGAAGCGTTGCTCCAATTCATCCAAAGGCACCGAGAGGAGGAATTCCACGGTAAACATAGCCTGCCCGTCGTGGCACTCCGCCTTTATCTTCTTCACGTCGGGCAAGGTGCGCAGGGCGTCTTCCATCTTCAGGGCGACATCCAACTCCACCTCGTGGGCGCTTGCCCCCGGATAAGGCACTACCACCATGGCTTGTTTTACCGACACGGCGGGGTCTTCCAACTTGGGCATTTGAGTGAAAGCGATGACACCTGCCACGATGATGCCCGCCATCAGCGACCAAAACAAGGTGGGGCGACGCATAAAAAATTCCGTAACCTTCATCACAACAGCCCTCCTACGTTGGTTTCGCTCGCCTCTTCTATCACGCGCACCTGGTCTCCTTCACGCAAGGCATGTACCCCGGCACGTACCACGGCCTCATCACCTTCCAAGCCCGACACGATGGCACGGCCTTCCGGAGTCGTCGCTTGGATGTTTACCTTTACCTTATTAATAATGGAGTCTCCGCCCATAACCCATACACAGCTTTCGCCCTGCTCTTGGAAAAGCGAAGACAAGGGGAGGACAAAGTTTCGCAAAGAGTCCGCCTCGGCCAAACAAAGTCGAACCCGCACATTCCTGCCTGCTGTCAAGGAAGCGTCGGGAGTGGACGTAAAGCCCAAGCGCATGCGGTAGAGTTGCGTGGCGTCGGCCTTCGGTGTTAGGCTTAGGAGCTTCATAGGTATGACCTTGTTTGGGGTATCGGAAGATTGGCAAGAGATGCTTTCGATGTCTGCTTGGTTTCGGAAGACCGTGGCAGGCACATCCAGTTCGACTTCCATACCGCCCACGTCCAACAGACTGATGACCGCCGTCCCCGCATTCACCATCTCCGCCTCGTCGAAGTTTACCTGCCGTACATAGCCGCTGACCGGTGCGCAGAGGCGGGTATAGTCCAGCTTGTTCTTGTTCACTTGTAGCTGCACGCCCAGTTGCTTCAAGCCCGCCACGGCCTTCTCGTAATCATTGGCGGACACGCTTCGGCCTTTATACAGTTGCTCCAAGCGTTTCACTTCGGCGGAGAGTTGGTCGTATTGCACCTGCAAGGCCTCCACGCCCAACCTGTAGTCGGCATCATCCAGCGTGGCGATGAGTTGGCCTTGGCGCACAAAGTCGCCTTCATCCACGGCGATGCGGTTGATTTGTCCGGCCGTCTTGAAACCAAGGTTGATTTCACCCGCCTCGCGGACAATGCCGGAGAAGTCCAACGTCTGTTTCTCGTCGGTTGGCATCGGCCGAGTCAACAAGACACTATGCACATATTGTTCCGTTGAGGGCACTCCGCATCCGCCCATCAAAAGGCAGAGTGCGGGAAATAAAAGATTGATTCGTTTCATCCTAAAGATTCCTTTTGTTTGAACGCAAAGTTCACGCTTTTAGTGCAGACTCTTATCTCCCAATTGGATATTAAAATGTCCTATAAGATGAATAGATTGTTAAAAAGCGGATTCTCCGCACGAAATA
This sequence comes from uncultured Bacteroides sp., assembly GCA_944320735.1. GTDB lineage: Bacteria > Bacteroidota > Bacteroidia > Bacteroidales > Bacteroidaceae > Bacteroides. The sequence goes on from CALUIQ010000209.1 coordinate 5,914, forward strand.
TTGTCCTAATATGCTATTTTTGCAGCAACTCCAATGGAGTAAATGATAATTTAGCTATTAAATGAAGAATTAGGAATGAAGAATTAAGAATTAGGATATTCAATAGACCACAGATGACACAGATAAGACAGATTTACACAGATTTTAAAGGGCTTCGTCCACAGAAAAATTTCTTCATTCATCATTCTTAATTCTTCATTCAAGCGCGCTTGCGCGCGCATAAATTCCCATTTATCGTATAATGAACCATAAAGATGAAAGAACCTTCCGTATTTAAACAATTGGATATGGCGATGCTGCCCATTATGGAGCATACGTTGGTGTTTGAGAATGAATTTATGTTGTCGGACAACTTTGGCACACCGGCGGATATGGTTGATACTTCCGAGTTTGTATCGCCCGCCTATCCGTTCAAAGTTAATTTCACATTGATGCTGTTTTGCACGCAGGGTGAGATAAGGCTTCGGACCAACCTTCAAGAAGTACGGTTGACATCCGAGCATGTGTTGGTCGTGTTGCCGGGCACGATAGGCGAGTGTCTGGAGGTAAGTGCCGATTGTCAGGTGGCGATGATCGCATTTGTAGGACATCGCTATGAGCAAGGTGCAGATATGACCCTATCCATCCAGTTTCAAAAATATCTGACCCGTCAATTGGTGTTTGCCATCCTGCCGGAAGAAATGGAGGAAACGCTTACCATCTACCACGCTATGCGCCGCAAGGTAGAGCAGGTTGATTATGCGTTTACCCGAGAAGCCCTGAACGGCTATATGCAGGTGTTGTTCAGCAACGGCAAACAATGGATGGCTCGGCATATGAAAGAGGAGGGACATAAAGCTGAAGGAGCAGAAAACCGTTCGCAACAACTCTTCGACCGCTTCCTTGAGTTGGTGCAGCAACATTATAAAGAGGAGAAAAGCGTGTCTTTCTATGCCGGCCAGATGTGCATCACGCCCAAGTACCTGTCACAAGTTGTCCATCAGGCCACGAGACGCCATACGGGCGATTGGATAAAGGACTACGTCATTCTGGAGGCTAAAGCCCTGCTTAAAAGCAAGGCTTACACGGTACAGCAAATCAGCGACCTGCTACATTTCGCCAATCCGTCTTTTTTCGGCAAATACTTTAGGGCGGCTGTAGGGTGCTCGCCCCGGAAGTACATGCTGGAATGATGAATCATTCTTCATTTATTTCTATTTTGCGGATGAACTTGGCGGGCACACCTCCCACGATGGTATTGGCAGGCACATCCTTGGTTACCACCGCACCGGCGGCCACGATAGCCCCGTCACCGATGGTCACGCCTTGCAGGATGGTGGCGTGCGAGCCTATCCACACATTCTTGCCCACTACGATAGGTGCCGGCGTCATCCACGACCGTTTCTGCGGATTGAAGTCGTGGTTCAGCGTGGCGAACACTACGTTGTGTCCTACGAGCGTGCCGTCGCCGATGGTCACGCCTCCGTGGTCCTGAAACTGGCATCCGGCATTGATGAATACGTTCTTGCCTGTGGTGATGTTCTTCCCGAAGTCGGTATAGAAAGGCGGGAATACCCGGAACGTGGGTTCTACAGGCTTGCCGAATAAGCGCGAAAACAACTCGCGCAACTCGTCTTGCGAATGGTAAGTGCCGTTAATCTCACACGTAATGCGCCGTGCCTCGTCGCTCATCTCGTTCATAAACGTTTGTGTCTCGGGGTCGCCCAACGGACGGCGTGCTTCCACGTGGGCCAAGAATTCATTGAGTGTCATAACTTCATTCCATTTTTAGTTTCTGCTCTACATAACTCTTAAAACGCTCCAAGCCTTGCATAAGCAGTGCTTGCGGGCAAGCGATGTTCCACCGCATAAAGCCTTCGCCTTTCGTGCCATACATAGCTCCGGCGTTCAGCCATAACTTCGCTTCCTTTATCAAGTCTTCTTCCAACGCTTCGGAGGATAGTCCCAAAGCCTTGCAGTTCATCCACACCAAGTAAGTCCCCTCCAGTTTGGTAATCGGGAATTGGGGCAGATGCTCTTCACAGAAGCGGCGCATGCATTCGTAGTTTCGGTGCAGGTAGTCCAACAATTGCGTCAGCCACTCTTCTCCTTCGTTATAGGCAGCCATCAGAGCCTCTACGCCAAAGGGATTGACATCGCAGGTCTCGTTGACGTTGATGGCACGGTTGATGTGTTCGCGCATTTTGGCGTTCTCCACGATGATGTTGGCAATCTGCAACCCGGCGATGTTGAACGACTTGGAAGGAGAATTACAGATGGCTGCATTGCGTTGGAAATCTCTGCTTATCGAAGCGAACGGCGTGTATTCGTAGCCCGGCATCACCAACTCACAATGTATCTCGTCGGCTATCACAAACACATGGTGCTTCAGGCAAATGTCGCCTATGCGTTGAAGTTCTTCGCGTGTCCATACACGTCCGGCAGGGTTGTGGGGATTGCACAAAATCATTACCCGTGCCAGCGGGTCGGCGGCTTTGCGTTCCAAGTCGTCGAAGTCGATGTGATACGTGCCGTCCTCATAAACCAACGGATTCTCCAACGCTTGGCAACCGCAATTACGGATGCAGGAGAAGAAACAATTGTACACCGGTGTTTGTATCAAGACCTTCTCGCCCGGCAAGGTCAATGCTTTCAGAATGGCTGCAATGGCAGGCACTACGCCCGAAGTATAGAGAATCCATTCGCGCTCCATCGTCCAATGATGTCTGCGCGAAAACCAGTTTATCACTGCGTCATAGTAGGCTTCCGGTACTTGCGTATAGCCAAATATGCCGTGTGCCACACGGCGTTGCAACGCCTCCTGAATGGGTTGTGCCACACGGAAATCCATATCCGCTACCCACAACGGCAGCACGCCTTCTTCTGTCGTGCCGTCCCATTTTAAAGCATTCGTTCCCCTGCGGGGAATCATTTCGTCAAAGTTGTAGTTCATAACCTTACATATTAAATGATAATTTATCGGGCTGTGCGTTGTTTGATTTTTCATCCGTGTCATCTGCGGCTGAAAAATAAACACACAGTTAATCTCTTTATATTCGTTTCATCCAATGTCCCTTGTACAGCCGGATGAGGAAAATGACGCCTCGGAAGCACAACTCGATGCACATCGCCAACCATACGCCCAAAAGCCCCATACTCGGTGCCAGCAAGGCGGCCAAGGTCAGGCGGACACCCCACATACTGGCCAGATTCATGATGGCAGGTTTCAATGTGTCGCCCGCACCGACAAACACGCCGTAGCACACAATGGCGGCGGCAAACATCGGTTCGGCAAAGGCTTCGATGCGCAGGGCACGCACGGCAAGGTCGAGCACGCCGGCATCGGGCGTCATAATGCCTATCATCAGCGGGGCGGCAATGTACATGGCAATGCCCATCACCGTCATGACACCGATGCCCATAAACACCGTGATACGGGCAAAACGCCACGTCAAGTCACGACGTCCCGCCCCAAGACTTTGCCCTACAAGAGTGGTAGCCGCGTCGGACACACCGTAACCGGGCATATAGCACAGGCTCTCCGCTGTAATGCCGAACGCATTGGCGGCAATGGCTATCGTGCCAAGCGGGGCGACAATAACGGTGGTCATAATTTGCGCGCCACACATCACCACACGCTCGCACCCCATCGGCAGGCCGATGCGTAACGCGTTTCGCAAGCACGAGGAAGTGAGCCGGAAACGTTCGCCACGATGCAGCAAACTCAATTCGGGCGAACGTGCGCACAGCGAGTAAAGCATCAGCGAAGCGGTGCATACCATGGCCAATGCCGTGCCCAATGCGGCACCCGTTACCTCCAATCCCGCTCCGGGCATGGTAAACGTTGTGCCCATCAGGCTAATTTCACGGGTGGGGAATATCAGGAAATAGTTGAAAACGACGTCCAATATACACATTAATATATTTAGCGAACTTGGCGTCGTCATGTTGCCGCTGCTGCGGAGCATCGCGCTGGCCAATACATTGAGCTGAAAAACGGGCATCGAGAGTACAAAGACAAGGAAGTAGATGGATGCATCGCCCGTGATGTCCGCATTGCCGCCCAACCAATGAGGCAATGACCCGCTGATGCAGGCTCCTACCACCGCCAACACCAAGCTGAACGTCAAGGTCACTGCCAAAGCTTGACGCAACACGGCGCGGGCACCGGCAATGTCCTTTGCTCCCAACAGATGGGCCACTTGCACGGCAAACCCCGTAGAGGCGGACGAACACAAGCCCATAAACAACCACGTGGTAGTAGATACCAAACCGATGGAGGCCGAGGCACTGGCACCCAAACTGCCCACCATCGAAGCATCGATGTACTGCATGGCGATGGACGACAACTGGGCCAAGATGGAGGGAATACTCAACTGCACCGTCAAGTAGAGTTGTTGACGGAGAGTCATAGGAGCGCCGCTACGGATAAGCAGCAACAAATCGTTCTTATTTCCTGCCTTGAACATTCTTGCACTAAATTTCGGTGCAAAGGTACATAGATTTTAGCTTATCCGTGTAGACAAATTACAGATATTATGCCCTGGAATACGTGGATTATACTTACCTTTGCGCCGCAAATCCGTAGAAAATGCAACGATATTTCATTTATTTAGCCTATGATGGCACGTCTTACCATGGCTGGCAGGTGCAGCCCAACGGGATAAGTGTGCAAGAGTGTTTGGTAAAGGCACTGTCCACTTTATTGCGTCAACCCATAGAAGTGGTAGGAGCCGGACGGACGGATGCCAGTGTACACGCCCGCCTGATGGTGGCGCACTTTGACAGCCCGCAGCCGTTGGACGCAGTGTTTATGGCTGACAAACTGAACCGCTTGCTTCCCCCTGATATCTCGGTCTATCGTCTGCGTGCGGTCAGGCCGGACGCCCATGCGCGGTTTGATGCCACTTCACGCACCTACCGTTATTATGTCACAACCGCCAAAGTGCCGTTCGACCGTCAATACCGGTGCCGGCTCTTTTCGGTGCCCGACTTTGACCGGATGAACGAAGCGGCAAGAACCCTCTTCGACTATACGGACTTTACCAGCTTCAGCAAGCTGCATACCGACGTGAAGACCAACAACTGCCGCATCATGCAAGCCCGTTGGGAACGACTGGATGAAGTGACTTGGTCATTCACCATTCAGGCCGACCGCTTCTTGCGCAATATGGTGCGGGCTGTGGTCGGTACGCTGCTCGAAGTAGGCCGTGGCAAGCTCAGTGTAGAAGGCTTTCGCAAGGTTATTGAAATGAAAGACCGATGCCGGGCAGGCACGTCCGTACCAGGCTGCGCCCTGTTCTTAGAAGATATTACATATCCGGAAGAATTGTTTGAGATATAAATGGGAATTTAGCGCGCGCAAGCGCGCTTTAATGAAGAATTAAGAATGATGAATGAAGAATTACAGTAATCAACTCCCCTCCTTCCGGAAGGAGGAGAGTTTTATTACCTTTCTTCACAAACT
>CALUIQ010000210.1 GCA_944320735.1 uncultured Bacteroides sp.
TGGAGGAATATACGTTTACGAACAATAGCAAACAGACGGTTACTTTGCGTGTGCCCGACTGGCGGATGAAATACACTACCCCTGCAGAGGCGGGCGTATATGGCGCGTATTCCATCGAAGCGTCCCTTTCCAAGCAAGGTAATTTCACTTTGAAGCCGGGCGAGAAGCTGGAGTTCTTTGCGGTGTTCCAAGCTTATAAGCTCTCCGGAGAAACTCCGCTGGATGTGCCCGGATTGGCGGTGGCGGAAGAACGGGCCGGACGTGAGGCTTTGGTGGAGCAGTGGTGGGGTAACTTGGTGTTGGACACGCCCGACCCCATTCTGAACCGGATGTTCGCGTTCGCAAAAATCCGTGGAGCCGAAAGTATCTACCGGACGAAAGGCGGGCTGATGCACGGCCCCGGCGGCGAGGCCTATTACGCGGCCATTTGGGCGAACGACCAGGCTGAATACATCAACCCCTTCTTTCCTTTCTTAGGGTATGAGCTTGCCGACCAAGCTACATTGAACTCTTTCCGTCATTTCGCCCGTTTTATGAATCCGGACTACAAGCCCATACCAAGCTCCATTATCTCGGAAGGCGTAGGCACATGGCACGGCGCGAAGGACCGTGGCGACGGGGCAATGATAGCCTACGGGGCGGCACGCTATGCATTGGCACGGGGCGATGAAGCCGAGGCGCGCCAGCTTTGGCCGCTGATTGAATGGTGCTTGGAATACTGTCGGCGTCAGCTGACCCCCGATGGCGTGGTGGCTTCCGACTCGGACGAGCTGGAGAACCGTTTCCCTTCCGGCGACGCCAACCTGTGTACTTCTACCCTGTACTACGACGCATTGCGCTCAGCCGTTTACTTGGGGCGTGAGATAGGAGTGCCTAAGAGACAGCTGGCCGACTATGAGAATCGGGCGAAGCAAATGGAACTTGCCATCGAGCGGCATTTCGGCGCCGAGGTGGAGGGTTTCCCCACTTATCGTTATTATGAGGGCAACACCGTGCTGCGCTCGTGGATTTGTATGCCTTTGGTAATGGGTATTTATACACGTGCCAAAGGGACGGTGGACGCCTTGCTTTCGCCCCGTTTGTTTACCGATGATGGTTTGTTGACGCAGGCCGGAAGCGAGACTTTTTGGGACCGTTCCACCCTCTATGCTATGCGGGGCATTATAGCCGCCGGCGAAGTGGAGCGAGGCATTGACTTCCTGAAACATTATTCCCGTCGGCGGCTTTTGGGAGAGCACGTGCCCTATGCCATCGAAGCGTGGCCGGAGGGAGACCAACGGCATCTTTCGGCCGAGAGCGGGCTGTATTGCCGGATTTATACCGAAGGTTTGTTCGGCATTCGGCCTACGGGATTCCGCAGTTTCGACTTGACACCGCGCCTTCCCGCGGAATGGGCGTATATGAATCTGAACCATGTGCGTGCGTTCGGTTCCGATTTCGATGTCCGGGTATCCCGTGACGGAGAGCGGTTGCGCGTGCTGCTGACGGTCGGCGGTAAGAAAGTTTTGGATAAAAAGATAACCGAAGGAAAAACTTTGCGGGTAAAGTTGCCTTGATGCCGATGCCGGAAATACCATTTAAAGCGAACCGCCGTCTCATTTAAAGGGACGGCGGTTTTCATTTAAAGGAACGGGTAGGATGATACGTATTGGATAGGCTTGGTAGCACAATATTATTAATTGTTGAGACATTTTTTATAGTGGACAAGGCAAAGGAAACGCGTTGATAAGGAGAACTCTGTGAACAGATGGGACAATATTGAAAGCATTTTAGACGTTTTTGATAATAGTGTAAACTGATAAATTCTATTTTTGTAGCGGTTTTATACGTAAGTGAAATCTTTACTGAGAAAAATATAATAGTAGTATTCCATGAAAAATAGATTTTTTAGAACAAACGTTAAGCTGAAAATGGCGGTGCCGATGGTAATGTTGTTTTGCCTGTGGTGCGCGTTTACGGCAATTCAGCCTTCGGGGCAACCGGAGGGCACACCTCTCTTTATTACAGACATAGCGCCTTGCAAGGACGGGATGTTGGTCTCCCAAAAAGGAATCCGCAAGGTGACTCTTTACGCTTCCGACTATAAACAGCGTTTGCAAGAATGGGCGTTGGACGAAGTGCCGACAGGCGTGTCGGTGGATGGTGACCAAGTGGTGGCGACCGTGGCGGGTGAACAGAAAAACGGGGTTTACTTGTTGTCGTTGTCGCAACCTTCCGCGCGGGACTTTATTCCTACGGCTTCCGGGGCGTGTGCTCCGTTGATAGACGGCCAATCGGGCAGGTTGTATGTGTGCAACCAGTTTGCGGGGACGGTGTCGGAAGTGGACAGGGAACGGAAGAGCGAGACGCGGACGGTAAAGGTGTTGCGTGAGCCTAAGTCCATCGTCCTCTCTGCGGACGGCAAGCTGCTGTTCGTGGCGAACTACCTGCCCCAGCAACGTGCGGACATAGATACGGTAGCCGCTTGCGTTTCCGTTATAGACGTGGAAAGTTTTCAAAAGGTAAAAGATATACAATTGGCTAACGGAAGCAACGCCCTGAGGGGGATGAGCCTGTCGCCGGACGGCCGTTACCTGCTGGTGACCCACAACCTGGGGCGCTTCCAAGTGCCCACGTCGCAGTTGCAGCAAGGATGGATGAACACGAGCGCCGTGAGTGTGGTCAACGTGGCCACGTTGGCGTTCGAGGGAGCTGTCCTGCTGGACGAGCCGGAACGGGGCGCTGCGGGTATCTGGGACGTGGAATGCACGGCGGACAAGGTGGTGGTTTCACATTCGGGCACGCACGACATCAGTGTGATAAACTACCCGGAGTTCATCAAGAAGTTTGAGGCTTATTCGCCGAAGGCTTCTTTGGCTTACGACTTGCG
>CALUIQ010000211.1 GCA_944320735.1 uncultured Bacteroides sp.
AGAAAGATTCTTTTGCCACCCTTGCCACAACATACTGTAGGGCATCTTCCATTCAGTGGATTAAGTACCACATTTTTTCATAGACCGTTCATAATGAGCAAATTAGCGGAATACTAAGTTCCGCGAAAACGTTAATTGTCAGCTACGTAGGTATGCAGGAGCAGAAAGTGGCTGTAAAACCGAATGTAACGGTATATTTGAAGTCAAATACGGAGCTGCTGGACGAAGTGATGGTGGTTGCCTACGGTACGGCCAAGAAGTCTTCGTTCACGGGTTCGGCATCGGTGATGCAGTCGGAGGAAATCAGCAAGATGCAGACTTCTAACGTGGCTAATGCATTGGAAGGAAAGGTGGCAGGCGTGCAGCTGAACAATGCTTCCGGACAACCGGGTGCCACTACGCCTACCATCCGTATCCGTGGTATCAGCTCTATCAATGCCGGCAACGACCCGCTGATTATTTTGGATGGTTCTCCTTACAATGGTGACTTGAACAACATCAGTTCTCAAGATATCGAGTCGATGACAGTATTGAAAGATGCTGCTTCCAACGCCTTGTATGGTGCGCGTGGTGCCAACGGTGTGATTATCATCACTACGAAGAAAGGTAAGTCTGGCAAGGCTACGGTAACGGTGGATGCTAAGTGGGGTTCAAACTCTCGTGCCGCACGCGACTACAACTATGTTAAAGACCCCGCCCAGTATTATGAAATGTATTACGGTGCGTTGAAGAACTATTATTTGAGCCAAGGCCAAAGCGAAGCCGCCGCTCACGCCAATGCCAACACTAATATGTTAGGTTCGGGTGACTATGGCTTGGGTTACAATGTATATACTATTCCCGATGGTCAATATCTGATTGGTACCAACGGCAAGCTGAACCCCAACGCCACATTGGGCAACATTGTCAATGGCTATATGATACGCCCTGATGATTGGTTGGAAGAGGCATATAAGACAGGCCTGCGCCAAGAGTACAATGTTAGCATATCCGGTGGTACGGACAAATCTTCTTTCTATACTTCTATCAGCTATTTGAAGAACGAAGGTATCACAGAAAAGTCTGATTATGAGCGCTTGACGGGTCGCCTGCGTGCTGATTACCAAGTAAAAGAGTGGTTGAAGGTAGGTGCCAATATGGCTTATACCCACTATGACATCAACCAACTGAGTGAAGACGGTAACTCCGGTTCCTCTGTCAATATCTTTGCTTATGCGACAAGCATTGCCCCCATCTATCCGTTGTATATACGTGATGAACAAGGTAACATTATGAAGGACAGCAACGGCTTTACGATGTATGACTTTGGTAACAAAGATAACGCAGGTTTGGTGCGTCCTTATCTGAGTGGTGGTAACCCTTATGCAGCCAACTTGTTGGATACTAACAACAATGAAGGCAACGCTGTCACCGGTACTGCATTTGCGGAAATCCGTTTCTTGAAAGATTTCAAGTTTACGTGGACCAGTGGTGTGGCTTTGGATGAAACGCGCTCGAATGGGTATACCAATCCTTATTATGGCCAGTATGCTTCTTCTAACGGTATCGCCAGCAAGGTTCATTCACGCAGCTTGGCTTATAACCACCAGCAGTTACTGAATTGGAAACGTAGTTTCGGCCTGCACAATGTGGACGTCATGCTGGGTCATGAATCTTTCCGATATAAATACTATTATTTGTCTGCCAGCAAATCGAACTCGTTCGACCCGAACAACATCGAATTGTCGGGTGCCATTACGAATGTAAGTAGTGACTCTTATACGACTGATTACAATACGGAAGGTTACTTTGGTCGTGTACAGTACGATTTCAATGAGAAGTACTTCGTTTCCGGTTCTTACCGCCGTGACGCTTCCAGCCGTTTCCATCCGGATCACCGTTGGGGTAACTTCTGGTCGGCCGGTGGTGCTTGGATTGTTTCCAAGGAAGACTTCTTCGATGTAGAGTGGATTGATATGTTGAAGTTGAAGGCTTCTTACGGTTCACAGGGTAACGACAACATTGGTAATTACCGCTATGTCAATACCTATACGATTGTAAATGGTGGTGGTTACCCTGCCGCATTGCCCGAGACGATGGGTAATCCGGACATCACGTGGGAAACCAACGGTAACTTCAATGCCGGTGTGGAATTCGAACTCTTCGATGCCCGCTTGAACGGTAGCATAGAGTACTTCTATCGTAAGACCAGCGACATGTTGTTCAGCTTCCCGTTGTCTCCCTCGTTCGGTTATACTTCTTATTATGCCAACGTGGGCGACATGCGTAACCAAGGTGTGGAACTTGACTTGAAGGCTACTCCCATCAAGACGAACGACTTTACGTGGGACATTAACTTGAACTTGACCCACTACAAGAACAAAATTACTTATCTGTCCGAGCAGAGCAAGACTATGACCGTAGATGGCGTTCCGGGTTATAGCAGCGGCAATTACTATTTTGGCGAAGGCGAACCACTTTATACCTACCGTATGAAGCGCTATGCAGGTGTGGATCCGAAAACCGGGCAAGCTATGTATTATATGAATGGGGAGAATGGATTGGAAACGACAACGACGTATGCGGATGGTGACTATTACTTGTGCGGCACAGCACTGCCTGATGTGTACGGTGGTTTCGGTACCAGCCTCAGTTACAAAGGCATCGACTTGTCGGTAGATTTCACTTACCAACTTGGTGGACAAGTCTATGACGGTGACTACGCTTCTTTGATGGCATCCCCCTATGCAAGTGGTAAGGGAACGAACTTCCATGCAGACTTGTTCAATTCCTGGACACCGGATAACACTAACTCCAACATTCCGCGTTTCCAATTTGGCGATAATCCTTATTCTTCCGACCGCTTCTTGACAAGTGCCTCTTACCTGAGCCTGCAAAACATCAATTTGGGCTATACGTTGCCGGCTTCGCTCACGCGCAAGATTGAGATAGAGAAAATCCGAGTGTATTTGTCGGCAGATAATGTATGGTATTGGTCGAAGCGTCAAGGCTTGGATCCGCGCCAAAGCATCACAGGTTCGGTAACCAACACTTACTACGCCCCGATGCGTACTATTTCAGGAGGTATTACATTAACATTCTAAACTTAAAACAGAACATAGAATAATATGAAAACAAATCTATATAAATTCTTAGCGGGAGTCTGCCTCTCTTCCACGCTGGTGATGACTACCGGCTGTATCGAGGAGACGTTCCCTACCAACGGTGCCACGGAAGACCAGTTGACGGCTTCGCAAACGGCTACTACCGCCATGCTTTGGGCCATGCCTTCCGTGCTGAACAAATACGCTACAATTTCCAGTGACCGTCATTGGGATTGGGGCTATGGTTCCATTATGCACGTGCGCGATGTGATGACGGAGGATATGGCTGTGGTAAGTTCTGGATATGACTGGTACAGTGACTGGGAGGAGAACATCAATCAAGGAGAGGATTATATTTATCCTCAGTTCATCTGGAATTACTATTGGCAAGCCGTGCAGACGACCAACAAACTGATAGCCGCTATCGATGAGGAAACCGCTACCGACCCCTTGATGGGTTATTTGGCTGCCGCCCATGCTTACCGTGCAATGTTCTATCTCGATATGGCTCGTATGTTTGAATTCCTGCCGAACGATAAGACTCAAGGCACTAATGTAGAAGGACTGACTGTCCCCATTGTAGACGAGAACACCACTGAGCAAGACGCACGCAATAACCCGCGCGTACCCCGCCAAGAAATGGCGGATTTCATCCTTGCTGATTTGGATTTTGCCGAGCAGCACATTGAGAAACTGGAGGAAGACGCCAAGACGCTTCCACATTTGGATGCCGTGTATGGACTGAAAGCGCGTCTGTATATGTGGTTGGAAGATTACACCAACGCCCGCACCTATGCCCGTCAAGCCATCAATGAATCGGGGTTGAATCCGATGTCGGAAGATGAGTGCTTGAGCACTACCAACGGTTTCAACGACATCGACGCATGGATGTGGGGCTCACAGATGGTAACGGAAGACAATGTTGTGCAGAGCGGTATCTTGAATTGGGCTTCGTGGATGAGTAACGAAACCTCATTCGGCTATTCCGGCCAAGCACCTTATATTTTAATTGGTGTCAGCCTGTATAACCGTATGAGCGACACAGACTTCCGCAAGAAGATGTGGAAAGCACCGGAAGGCGGTATGTTGGAAGGTGAGACGGAGTATCTAACTTCTTCCGATCCTAATTTCGGTTACTTTGGTGATCGCCTTCCGGAATACGCTTCCGTGAAGTTCCGTCCGGCTGAAGGTAATTGCGATGACTATACGGTAGGTGCCGCTACGGCTTATCCGCTGATGCGTGTCGAGGAAATGTATTTTAT
>CALUIQ010000212.1 GCA_944320735.1 uncultured Bacteroides sp.
AAGCGGGCATTGCCCGTGAAGTGGCGGCACAGGGCATCCATGTCTATATCGCCAACGGCAAGCGGAATGACATCCTGACCGACTTGATAACGCATCGTGAAGACACGCCTTGCACGCACTTTATTCCGCGACAACGTATCGAGAAGACTGAGGCTCAAGTGGCCGCTTCCCAACTGGAACCGACCTTTGCCGCCGTACGTGCCGCAAGTACCCGGCTGTCCGCTTTCTCTACCGAGGACATCAACCGCCTGTTGCGTGCCATAGCCGATGCCGTAGAGAGTCAAGCTGATTATATTCTTTCTGAGAACCGGAAGGATTTGGAGCGGATGAGTCCGGAAAATCCCAAGTACGACCGCTTGAAGCTGACCGAAGCCCGCTTGAAGGATATGGCGGAGGGAGTGCGCCACGTGGCCGGATTGCCTACTCCGTTAGGGCGGACATTGAAAGAGACGATACGTCCCAATGGCCTTCATATTCGTAAGGTGAGTGTTCCCTTCGGAGTCATCGGCATTATTTATGAAGCACGCCCTAATGTGACGCTGGATGTCTCCGCCCTGTGTCTGAAGAGTGGAAGTGCCTGCTTGCTGAAAGGCGGGCATGATGCGGATTGTTCCAATCGGGCTTTAGTGAAAGTGATTCGTGAAGTGCTGGAAGCGTTCGATATGGACACGCATACCATCGAGCTTTTGCCTCCTACCCGTGAGGCGACCGGCGAAATGCTGCATGCGGAGAAGTATGTAGACCTTATCATCCCCCGTGGAAGCAGCACGCTTATCAATTTTGTGCGCCGAGAAGCCACCGTGCCGGTCATCGAGACGGGTGCGGGCATTTGCCATACCTATTTTGACCGCTATGGGGATGTGGATAAAGGAACGGCCATCATTCACAATGCCAAGACACGTCGGGTGAGCGTTTGCAACGCTTTGGACTGTCTCTTGATAGATGCGGATAGGCTGACGGATTTGCCCCGCCTGTGTGCTCCCTTGGCCGAAAGCCGTGTGATTCTTTATGCCGACCCGTTCGCCTATGTGGCCTTGGACGGTCATTACCCCGAAGTGTTGTTGAAACAAGCCACGGAAGAAAGTTTCGGCATTGAATTCTTGGATTATAAAATGGCCATTAAAACGGTTGAGGGCATAGAGGAAGCTTTGGCACACATCCGCCATTATAGTTCCAAACATAGCGAATGCATCGTGACCGAAGACAGCAACCAGGCCGCTCGTTTCCGGCGGGATGTAGACGCAGCTTGTGTCTACGTCAACGCCCCCACTTCTTTTACCGACGGAGGCCAGTTCGGTATGGGTGCCGAGATTGGCATTAGCACCCAGAAGCTACACGCACGCGGCCCGATGGGATTGGAAGAAATCACCACTTACAAATGGTTGATTGACGGAAACGGGCAGGTGCGAGAGGGATGACTATGAGAATCTGAAAAGTATTCCATTAAATGTGGCGGTCTTTCCCATTAAATGATGCGGTGTTTTCCTTTAAATGTCCCTATGGTTTGCCAAGCACAAACCACTGTTTTTGGACACGTAAACCTATGGTTTAGGATGCACAAACCTATGGTTGGTAATCCAAAGATGGCCTTAAGATTTCTAAAGAGGGACTTGGGGGCGCTAAAGTCCCTCTCTACACCTACAGAAAGCGTCTTTCCCGCAAAGCCTTCACGCCTTCACGCCCTTGCAACCCGTTGTCCCTGAGGAAAATACGGTGAAATATACATCCTTCACGGAAGTTTCACGCAGCTGAGCTTGACACCCTCGACATGAAACACTTTGATGAATACGTAGAATCTTTATGAATCGTGATGGTGCTGCCTTCACGGGATTTATCTTTCACCATAACACGTTGATACCAAGCATAGTGCAGTGAAACTTCACCCGACAAGACTCCTTCCTATCCACGAAAAGTCCGAAGTGAAATGATAATTTAGCGGACTATGTGTTGTCAGATTTTTCAGCCGCAGACGACACGGATTACACGGATTTTATATTTTTAGATATACGGTATCTGTCATGTCGAGCTTGCCGAGACATCTCATATGAATCATTTCTTACCGAAGCGTCGTTTCAGGAATGCTTCCAGATTCCATGTGTTGACATCCTCGGTGGATATGCTGCCGTCCTTTTCTACCAATATATAATGGGGGATGCCGTTGAATTGGAAAAGCTGGCGCATATACTTATAATCCGTGTCGGAGATGCGGTAGCTGGCTTCTCCTTTCAGGTTTTTCTCCACATAGGTTTGGTAAGCTTTCTCGGGAGACTCCGTTTCGCTCGTGATGTAGACGAACTGGAATTTGGGATGGTTGCGGTATTGCTCGCGCAGTTTGGCTGTCTTCTGGATGCCGCTCCGGCAAGGACCGCAGGTTGTCGCCCAAAAGTCGATGAACAGCACCTTGCCCGTATGTGGAGCGATGATGCGGCGGAAGATGTCGGTGGCTTTTCCTTCGGGCAGTTGGTAAGAAGACTGCTTGACGGGGGGATGCGTTTCGTCAAATATGTCTTGCACGACAGTTTGCAGATAGGGGTGAGTGATTTCTCCTTGCAGTTGCTCCACAAAACGTTGGGCAATGGAACGTTCTTTCAATGCCTTAGGCAACATAAAATTCAAGTTTCGTATTTCCGCTACTTGCCATAGTAAAGGATTGCGCACTCCGCACATAGCATCGGCAATGCTGTCTTTGGCTTCGTAAAGCTCCCATTGGAGTTTAAGTTCTTGTTCCTCCCTTGGCAAAGCTTTGAAGGATTTATTGTTCAATAGTTTATTATAAATACGGTAAGCCGCATTTAGCGGATCCATATATTCAAAACGGTTAAGGAACACGTTGGCTTCCGAACTGGCCAATACCGACGGGTCATTCAGCGGCATTTGTTTCAGGAAGTCATAATAAGAATCTTCGGGCTGCACTTGCAAGGCCTGGTTCGTACTGTCTTGTTGTGCCATATAGTCCCGCATCATCTGAAATTCAAGGTAGGTCATTCCGGTCTTCAACGCCAATTGGTTGCGTATCAGCGATACGGCTTTTGCGGAAGGTGCATAGAGACGATAAAGGGAATCCGCTTGTTGCTGCCAACGGGCAACGTAGGGTTTCACCTGCTCTTGAAACTGAACAGGCGTCAAGGTTTTCTGCTCTTTATTCAGCTTCTGATAAGGATAAACAAAACTATTGCTCAACGTGGAAACCAGTTCTGACAAACTGGGGTTGTCACCCATATAAGCCGTGTTGGAAAGCGGGTACGACCTGTCGCGGGCACGGCTGCGGGCCAAGACATCTTCCCAATCCATATAGAGTGTGACGGTTTGTCCCGGTTCGGCATAGAAAGGAATAGTAAATAGAGAGTTGATGATTACCGTCTGGCAGACGGGATGTTGAAGGAGGAAGCGGCATTGGAAAGTGCCGTCTGGGGCGATAGGCACCACGGTGGGGTAGTCCTTGCGGGTGACTTCATCGCTCAGATAGAGTATGCCGCTGTCGAAACCCAAACGCGGATCATACCCTCGCAGGTAGCCTTGTAGGCAGACGCTGTCCGGACGGAAGAAGTTGTCGCCAAAGCCTTTGTCAGGTTCCGGTGCGGTTTGTGCGGGACGGGTTCGGACATAACGGGTTGCTTTTCCGTTCTCGTTGGCAATGAGGCAGGAACCGTCTTTGCGGGGAGTGAACCGCAGGGTGTGCAGCGTGCCGTCCTTGCGTTCCTGGACAATCAACTGGATATGTTTTCCTTTCTTACGGCATTCCACGGGCGTGTACAAGCGGTTGTCCATAATGACCACCGAATCGTAGATGCCATACGTCCAATGTCCCTGCGCGTCATCGGCAAACCAGTTGCCTTCCACCCGTTTCAAGGGTGGCAAGTCTTTTTCCTTTACCGGGACAAGGGATATGTCATACGTGTTGGATTCTTTATCATCGGGGTCGATTAAGTGGATGCAAGTCGTTTCGGCAGGCAGAGGCTCGAATAGCAATACATAGTCCTTTTCGCCGGACTCGGGCATAAAGGTCTTTTGGCCGATTTCGATGCCTTCCGCGCCGGTTAGTTTGTAACGCTTGCCGGTGGCGGTATCTTCCAAATAGTTGCTCGCATCTTCAGAAATCCACCATTTGGGGCGGAAGATGGCGTGGATATAGACTTTGGTACACTCCGGTGTACGCTCAATGCGGGTGATGTTGCGGATGCTTCCACTGCGGGCTTTGAAACTCGGGTGGTCGATGGTTTGTGCCGACAGGAGTCCTGCCAAAAGGCACAAGAGACTGCATAAGAATGTTTTCATCACGGTTGCTTTCAGATTATGTTATTACAAGGATTCGTGCCTGCAAATGTAATGTTATTTTTTTTAGTGCAAAGCCCCGTGCGTAAAAAAAATAGCACCCGGACTTGTCAGAGAGACGGCAGTTCCGCACCATCCAACAGCTCCAGATATAAGCCAATGGCCTCTTCGATCTCGCGGACAAAGATAAACTCGTCCGCCGTATGCGAACGGGCACTCTTTCCTGGCCCCATCTTCAGCGAGGGAAACGGCATTAACGCTTGGTCGGAGAGGGTGGGGGAACCAAACGGCACACGCCCCAATGCTACCGCACGTTTCACCAGAGGGTGATTAGCGGGAGCGTGTGAAGAACCCAACCGGAACGAACGCGCCTTTGCCTCACATCGGATGTGCCGCCCGATTTCCTCAAATATTTCCTGATTGGTATAGCATTCGTTACTGCGGACATCCACGACGAATGTGCATCGGTCGGGAATCACATTGTGTTGTGTGCCTGCCTGAACCATTGTCACGCTCATTTTTACAGGCCCCAATAAAGGCGAAACACGCTCAAACTGGTAATCGCGAAACCAAGCGATATCGTCCAACACCTTATAAATGGCATTATCCCCTTCGTTGCGTGCCGCGTGACCCGAACGTCCCGTAGCCGTTACGTCCAGCACCATCAACCCCTTTTCGGCAATGGCTGGCTGCATTTCGGTCGGCTCGCCCACTATGGCAAAACCTATCGGAGGCAATTGCCCTAATACAGACTCGATGCCTCCCGCTCCGCTGACCTCTTCCTCGCACGAAGCCAAATAGATGAGATTATAGCGCTGGTTGGTACGGCACAACGTGAGAAACACCTGCAACAGGCTAACGACACTGGCGCCCGCATCGTTGCTGCCCAGGCCATATAGTTTGCCGTTTGCTTCCAGCATCGGTTTGAATGGGTCGTGACGCCACCCTTGTACAGGTTTCACCGTATCAATGTGTGAGTTCAGCAACAAGGTCGGACGCCCCAAATCGAATCCCGGGCTGAGACACCAGACGTTGTTGCCCAGCCGTCCCGTCTCCATCCCTTGTATTTCGATGTATTGCTGCAAACAATCCGCAGCCCGTTCTTCGTCCCGGCTCACGGAAGGAATGCTTATCAACGACTTCAGCAAGCTTACGGCTTCAGAAGTCAAAGTGGAAATATCGTATTTCATCTCTCTATTTCTTATAAATAATGGTCAATCCGTCACGTAGGGGAAGGATGACCTTCTCTACGCGATTGTCTTGGGCTATCCGGTCGTTGAAAGCCTGGATGCCGAGGGTTTGCAAGTCCGAAGCGCGGGGGTGTTCCTCCAACACGTGCCCGTCCCACAACGTGTTGTCCGCCAAGATATATCCGCCCGGCGAAAGGACGGACAACGCCATCTCATAGTAGTCGATATACTTGCGCTTGTCTCCGTCCATAAACACGAGGTCGAAGGTCAACCCCAGCCCGGGCACACACTTCAAGGCATCGCCTATATAGAATTTGATGCGGTCGGCATAGGGAGAGCCCTCCAGCCAAGGACGTGTAAAATCCTCCTGCTCGTCATTGATTTCGAACGTGTGCAGCAGGGAGCCTTCGGGCAATCCTTCGGCAATGCAGAGGGCCGAATAACCGCTATACGTCCCTATCTCGAGCACCTGCCGCGGACGTATCATACGGACAAACATCTTCAGCATACGCCCTTGCAGGTGGCCTGAGGCCATACGCGGGTAGAGCAGCTTCAGGTGTGTGTCCCGATACAAGGCGTGCAGGTATTCGCCTTCGGGGTCAATGTGTTGGAGAATATACTCGTCGAGGGACATTTGAATGAAGAATTAAGAATAAAGAATGAAGGGGGGGTATCAAAATGATTTAGAACACGGAGACACAGAGGCACAGAGATTTTATTTTATTGATTTACAAATATATTTTCTCTGTGTCTTTGTGTCTCTGTGTTTTATTTCCCAATTATGATACATCCTCATCATTCATCATTTATAAATATCGGTTACTGTTGGGCAA
>CALUIQ010000213.1 GCA_944320735.1 uncultured Bacteroides sp.
TTCAAAACTTCCCAAGGAGCGCCGCTTCCGTTCCCGAAAGCGGGTGCAAAAGTACGCACTTTTTCCTTAACCGCAAACTTTGCAAGGACTTTTTTCGAGGTTTTACTTGAACTTTTCCTTAAAACGCAGGTTTTCAATGCGGTTTTGCAGGGAGATTCCCGCACGGGGTGGAAGGGGGAGGAATACGGGTACACCATATTATATATATAAAAGGGGAAACGGCAGGACGGCACGAAAAGGCAGCCCATGATACTTGGCAAAGCAGCCCATGGCCTCGCAAGAGGTAACGTACAAGAGAGGAGCATCCTATTCGCAAAAGAGGATTATCCTATTTACGAAAGAGGATTATCCTATTTACGAAAGAGGATTATCCTCTCCGGCATGGAGGATTATCCTCTTTGGAATATCAGATGAACTGCTTTTGAGGGATTCATCCGACTCAAATGGGCGATGAACGGGAATTTATCCGGGAACCCGGTCGAAAAGCATCATTAGATGAATGACAAAGTATCCTATGATAAATGCCATAGTATCATTGCTGTCTTTGCCAACGCAACAAGCTGACTTGAACGTGGAAGTATAAAAAAAAATCCCAAGTGGCAGATGAATTCGTCACTTGGGATTTTACACCTAACAAAAAAGCTACTGACGGATTATTCCAATCGACGGGCACCGTCGCTAATGACTACATCATAAACCTTCGGACTTCTACCAAACTTCTTCTTGAATTCTTCTTTGGCCTTCTCGATGAACGTAGAGTAAAGTTCTTCCTTCACCAAGTTGATGGTACAGCCACCAAAACCACCACCCATCACGCGGGAACCGGTCACGCCGCAATCGAACGCGATATCATTCAAGAAATCCAATTCCTCGCAGCTTACTTCGTAAAGCTTGCTCATGCCTTGGTGAGTCTCGTACATTTTCTGCCCTACCGTCTCGTAGTCACCTTTCTCCAAAGCGTCGCAAACATCGAGCACGCGCTGGATTTCTTCAATAACATATTCGGCGCGCATATAGTCTTCTTCGGACACTTCTGCCTTTACTTCGTTCAGCATCTCCATAGTGCAGTCACGCAGGAACTCTACGTGAGGATGTCTAACCTGAATGGCAGCCACCACGGCTTCGCAGCTTTGACGACGCTTGTTATATGCCGAAGAAGCCAATTCGTGCTTCACGACAGAGTCCACCAAAACCAATCTGTAGCCCACCGGCTCGAAAGGATAATACTGATACTCCAATGAACGGCAATCCAAGCGAATCAGTTTGCCTTTTTGGCCAAATACAGAAGCGAACTGATCCATAATGCCGCAATTCACGCCGCAATAGTTGTGCTCCGTAGCCTGACCGACTTTAGCCAATTCGAACTTGTCTATCTTGTTGTCGCCGAACAAGTCGTTCAATGCATAGGCGTAGGTGCTCTCCAAAGCCGCAGAGGAAGACATTCCCGCACCCAAAGGTACATCGCCAGCAAAAGCCGTATTGAATCCCTGAACGTCAACACCGCGTTTAATCATTTCACGACATACACCAAAGATATATCTTGCCCAACTGGCACGAGGAGCATCCTCCTCATTCAGTCCGAATTCCACATAGTCTTTCAAGTCGATGGAATAAGCCTTGACAGTCTTTGTACCATTGGGCTTAATCTCAGCTATCATACCCTTGTCTATTGCGCCAGGGAATACAAAACCACCATTGTAGTCAGTATGTTCTCCAATCAGGTTTATGCGTCCCGGAGAGGCATAAACAGCTCCCGTTGTTCCATCAAAATGCTTGATGAAACGACTTCTTACGTGTTCAATATCCATGATACTTATAATTTAATAGGTGAATAAATTAAATTACCTTTCTATTTCAATCTTTTCAGAAGAAAGATTCTTATCAATCTACCGGAATGTCCTTGTTGACATTCTTGCAACCGATGAGTCCGTAGAACAACAGGTAAGCAAGCGCGAAAATAATGACCCAATAGCTGTTCATAAATCCGGCAACATCGGCCAACCAGCCTTGAATAAGCGGAAGGATACCACCGCCGCAAACCAACACCATAAACAGACCGGAAGCGGCAGCCAAATATTTACCCAAGCCTTCTACCGCCAAGTTGAAGATGCTACCCCACATAATGGAAGTGCAAAGTCCGACCAAAACCAAATACATGGCATTGATAGGAACTTCGGCCATACCGAAAGACAAACCGCCCGTCGCGCTCTGCTGCAATACCGGCAGGTTGATCAATGTACTCGTAGAAGAGAAGATGGCAAGCAAAACCAATACCAGACCGACACCAGAAGTGACAAGCATCATCACACGACTCGACACCCGGGCACCCAAAGAAGCACCTGCCAGACGACCGATGAGCATCAACAGCCAATACGTTCCAACCACAAATCCGGAAATGGTGGTCGCGATGCCTGCACCACCTTTTGCCACAGATTCAGTCAAGAAAAGGTTCAATGTGCCCGGCACACCAACTTCAACACCGACATATACGAAAATGGCAAACGCACCCAACACGAAATGACGGAACTTGAGCGCGCCTTTCATCAGCTTGCCGATAGGCTCATCGTTCTTGGAAGCCGTACGAGGTTCGGGGATGTGAACAAATAACAAAACAAAGAATGCGAACGCAAATACCGCCATAGCAGTGTACATCACGGGGAATATCTGCGAAATAGTAGCTTTCTCTACCGAACCGGCAATCAAGATACCTACGAACATCGGCGTGATGGTGGCCATGATGGAGTTGAAAGAACCGCCCACCTGAATGAGCTGGTTACCCTTGTTACCTTCTCCGCCCAGTGAGTTCAGCATCGGGTTGACCACACTGTTAAGCAAGCACATGGAGAAACCGGAAATGAATGCACCAATCAAGTAAACACCAAAGGCCGACGACGGGCTGGCATGACCCGAAAGGAACTGAACACCTACGCCAATGAATCCTACGGCAACAGCTATGAGCGCCGTTTTCTTATAACCGACACGAGTCAGCAAGATACCGCTGGGAATACCCATCACGGCGTATGCGATAAAGTTACCCAAGTTTCCAAGCATTCCAAGCGCATTGGAAACGGAAAACTGATTTTTCAATACAATACCCATCGGTGCCGCAAGATTCGTGACGAACGCAATCATACCGAAAAGGAAAATCATAGTAATGATGGCAATAATATTACCATTTTGCTTTTGTTGTGACATGGTTTTTTAAATGTATAAAATTAATGAGTTGGTTAATTATCTGATTCATTTCACTCCGTGACGCCAAACTTGTAAATCGTCACTTGTTGGTATTCATCACCCGGAAGCAACACTGCCGAGGGGAAGTGAGGCTTGTTGGGCGTGTCGGGGAAGCATTGAGCCTCGAAGCATACGGCGCTTCGAGCCGGGAACGTAGCGCCGTGCGCGCCAGTGAAACCGTTCAACCAGTTGCCCGTATAAAGTTGTACGCCATTCTCCGTGGTATAGACTTCCATCGTTCGGCCACTATCCGGATCGAGACAAGTGGCAGCCAAGGACAGTTCGCCTGCTTCCGCCTTGTTCAGCACATAGCAATGGTCGTAACCCGCGCCGTTAATGAGTTGCTGGAAATTATCATTGATGCGCTCGCCAATGGCATGGGGCGTGCGGAAATCCATAGGAGTACCTTCTACTTTCAGTATTTCGCCGGT
>CALUIQ010000214.1 GCA_944320735.1 uncultured Bacteroides sp.
CATAACCGATGAGCAGCCAGGTTGATCTCTTGCCCTCCAAGTCTGCTTTAGGCGATTTTTTTACTTCCATAATTTATCTATTAATTTTTAGTGTTTCTCATTGGGGGCAAATATAGCACTTTTCCCACGAATGCTCGTGTGTAAATGCTTTTTTTTACACCGCAAACCTTTGCATTTTTGTTTTTTTAATCCTTCAAAAGCCTACTTGTGCTTTTGTGCCACAAATGTAGCAAGTTATTTTAAAAATAACCGTATCTTTGGCATGTTTTTTTGGACGAAAACAAAAAAATTTTCATTTGGCCTTATTTGTGGAGGTACGTAGGGTCGGAAGTATAGGAACATATACCATATTATATTATATATAGTCATGAGGAAGATAATCATAGCAATCGATGGCTTTTCCTCCTGCGGGAAAAGCACCATGGCCAAGGACTTGGCGCGTGAGATTGGATACATCTATATAGACAGCGGCGCCATGTATCGTGCCGTTACGTTATATAGTTTGGAGAATGGCATTTTTGAGGGCGAACAAATTGATACAGACAGGCTGAGAAAAGAAGTCGGACGGCTGAAAATCACGTTCAAGCTGAATGTTGAGACAGGACGGCCGGACACGTACCTGGATGGCGTGAATGTAGAAGGGAAGATTCGTACGATGGAAGTATCTTCGCGCGTCAGTCCGGTTGCCGCATTGGATTTTGTGCGCGAGGCGATGGTGGCCCAGCAACAGGAAATGGGCAAGGAAAAAGGCATTGTGATGGATGGTAGGGACATCGGCACAACGGTGTTTCCGGATGCGGAGTTGAAGGTCTTTGTAACGGCTTCGCCGGAAGTGCGGGCGCAACGGCGTTATGACGAGCTGAAGGCCAAAGGGCAGCCGGCCAGCTACGAAGAAATATTGGAGAATGTGAAGCAGCGTGACTACATCGACCAGCACCGCGAAGTCAGCCCTTTGCGCAAGGCTGATGACGCTTTGCTTTTGGACAACAGCCACCTGAGCATTGAGGAGCAGAAGGCTTGGCTGATGGAGCAGTATAAACGGGTGGTACGGCTATAGAAAAATCATATGAAAAAAGTAGAGATAGATGAAGGTTCGGGCTTCTGCTTCGGTGTAGTGACAGCTATCCGGAAGGCGGAGGAAGAATTGGCCAAGGGCGGTACGTTGTACTGCTTGGGCGACATTGTGCATAATAGCCGCGAGGTGGAGCGGCTGAAGAATATGGGGCTTATTACCATCGGGCATGAGGAGTTTGAGCATCTGCACGATGTGAAGGTTTTGCTCCGGGCGCACGGTGAACCACCCGAGACGTACGAGATAGCCCGGCGAAACCATATTGAAATCATAGACGCGACATGCCCAGTCGTGCTTCGCCTGCAAAAGAAAATCAAGCAAGAGTATGACAATGACGGTGACAGGCAAATCGTCATTTATGGCAAGAACGGACATGCGGAAGTGTTGGGGCTTGTGGGACAGACTTGCGGGCAAGCCATCGTGATAGAAAAATTGGACGAAGCCAAGACCTTGGACTTCAGCAAGAGCATTTGCCTGTATTCGCAAACGACCAAGTCGCTGGATGAGTTCAAGCAGATTGTGCAGTACATAAGGGAACACATCGCTCCCGGTGTGACTTTTGAGTATTACGATACCATCTGCCGACAAGTGGCCAACCGCATTCCCAACATACGGAAGTTTGCGGCGGCGCATGACTTGATATTCTTCGTCAGCGGCAAGAAGAGTTCGAATGGCAAAATGCTGTTCAGTGAATGCTTGAAAGTGAATCCCAACTCACATTTGATAGACAACGTGGCGGAAATCGACGCAGGCTTGTTGCAGGATGCCCGTTCCATAGGTATCTGCGGGGCTACTTCCACGCCCAAATGGCTGATGGAGGAGGTGCAAAAGGCCATTAAGGATCAGCTTCAAGGTGAGGAAACGGAAGAATGATTGCTAATTTATATCAATTTATTCGTGGAAACTTTAGCTTTTGCGTATCTTTGTCCCGTCAGTTTGAACATCAATCATTAAACGCTTAATAAAAAGATTGCTATGAGTATAGTAAAGTGCATTGGAATCTTGACTTCCGGAGGCGACGCTCCGGGTATGAATGCGGCCATACGTGCCGTGACGCGCGCAGCCATTTACAACGGCCTCTCAGTGAAGGGTATTTACAGAGGTTATAAAGGGCTTGTGACGGGCGAAATCAAAGAATTCAAAAGTCAGAATGTGAGCAACATCATCCAACTGGGTGGTACAATCTTGAAAACTGCCCGTTGTAAGGAGTTCACTACTCCGGAAGGGCGTCAGGTGGCTTATGATAATATGAAGAAAGAAGGAATCGATGCGCTGGTGGTAATCGGCGGTGACGGTTCTTTGACGGGTGCCCGTATCTTTGCGCAAGAGTTTGATGTGCCTTGCATCGGCTTGCCAGGCACCATTGACAACGACTTGTACGGCACGGATACTACCATCGGATATGACACGGCCTTGAATACGATTCTTGATGCCGTGGACAAAATCCGTGATACTGCCACCTCGCACGAGCGTTTATTCTTTGTGGAAGTGATGGGACGTGATGCCGGCTTCTTGGCATTGAACGGTGCCATCGCATCGGGTGCCGAAGCGGCTATCATTCCGGAATTCAGTACGGAGGTAGACCAGTTGGAAGAGTTCATCAAAAACGGCTTCCGCAAGTCGAAGAACAGTAGTATCGTATTGGTGGCTGAAAGCGAACTGACGGGTGGTGCCATGCATTATGCCGAACGTGTGAAGAACGAGTATCCGCAGTATGACGTGCGTGTTACGATTCTTGGCCACTTGCAGCGTGGTGGTAGTCCTACGGCGCACGACCGCATCTTGGCCAGCCGACTGGGTGCAGCAGCCATTGATGCCATTATGGAAGGACAGCGCAATGTCATGATTGGCATTGACCATGACGAAATCGTCTATGTACCTTTCACCAAGGCTATCAAGAACGACAAACCGATTAAGAGGGAACTGGTGAACGTCTTGCGCGAGCTTTCCATCTAAGGTGGTTCATAGCTCTCGCTTTTTCTTATAGAAGCGCATGCCATTTTGCTTTGCGGAAGAATGCAAAGGATGGCATGCGCTTCACTTTTATTTGTTGTCTCGCAAGTCTCGTACACGTACCGCTTTTCCTTCGCTTTGCGGCAAGGTGTCTTTCTTTACCAATTTGACTTTGGGCGTTACCAAAATCTCGTCTTTCAGTTGGCGGGTAATCTCTTTGCGCATTTGATCCAATTCGATGTAGCTGTCCACACAAAGATTGTTCAGCTCCACTTCCACCACCATTTCGTCTTGGTTGTCCACTGTTTCCAGTGTGATGAGGTAGTTGCTGCCCAATTGGGGGTATTGCACCAATATCTTCTCGACTTGCATCGGGAAGATGTTGACACCTTTGATGATGAACATATCGTCACTGCGACCTTTGATACGGTCTATCCGCCGGTGCGTGCGTCCACAAGGACATTCGCCCGGAAGTATGCGGGTCAGGTCACGAGTGCGGTAACGCAGAAGAGGCATCATCTCGCGGTCGAGCGTAGTCAGCACCATCTCGCCTATTTCGCCATCGGGTACAGGTTCCCCCGTCTCCGGATTGATGATTTCTATCAGATAGCAGTCCTCCCAAATGTGCATTCCGTTCTGTTCCGTACATTCAAAAGCTACGCCCGGACCATTCATCTCGGTCATTCCAAAACTGTTGTAAGCCTTGACGCCCAACAATCGTTCTATTTTTTTTCGTTGTTCGTCCGTATGGGGTTCCGCACCGATGACCAAGGTCCGCAGGCTGGTACTGGTCGGGTCAATGCCTTCTGATGCGAATACTTCGGCCAAACGGATGGCATAACTGGGGATGGCGTGCAGAGCAGTTGTTTTGAAATCGGTAATGAACTTGATTTGCCGTTTACTGTTCCCCGCAGCGGCTGGGACGGTCAGTGCCCCCAAGCGTTCGGCTCCGTATTGGAATCCCAGCCCACCGGTAAACATACCATATCCTGAACTGTTTTGAAAAACATCCGTTTTGCGGATGCCTACCGTGTAGAGGCATCGTGCGACCAAATTGGCCCATGAGTCCAAGTCGTGTTGTGAGTGGACGATGACGGTCGGAGTTCCGGTTGTACCGCTTGACGAGTGGATGCGTACGCCGTCCTCGCGCATATTTCCCGCCACCAGTCCGAAAGGATAGTTAGCGCGCATGTCGGCTTTGGTCGTAAACGGTATTTTGCGGATGTCTTCCAAAGTTTGGATGCTATCCTCGGTAATGCCATATTCGCTGAACACCTTTTTATAATAGGGTGAATGGGCGGCAATACGGATTGTCTTTTTCAGCCTGTTTAGTTGCAGTTCGCGAAGTTGTTCGCGCGGCATGGTTTCTATTTCTTCTTCCCAGTACTTGTTGTTCATGATACTTTCTTTTTGTTTGCCAATACTTAGAATTACACACAAAATACAATTAATCTTAGATGTGCGGTCAAAATTAGCAATAAAAAATGGAATTATTCCATCTTTTTGGCGATATTTTTCATATAAGATTACGATGAACCTAAAAATAAAGAGGGAGAATGTCTGGTTTTCATTCTCCCTCTTGTCATTTGGTAAAAAGGTTATTCTTATTCCTCTTTCTTGGCGGTCTTCTTGGTTGCAGCAGCAGCTTTCTTGGTGGCGGTAGCTAATTTCTTGGCTTGCTTTTCCAATTTGGTATTGGCATCGTCCAATTCTTTGTGCAACTCGGCTATTTCGTCACCTTGGTTCTTGATGGTGGTCAGCAGTGCATTCAGTTCTTCGTTGTCGATATCTTCCGGATAGAGTGAATCTACTCGTTTGATGAAGTCGCCCAAGATGTTCATATAGTTGGTAAACGCATCGTAAGGGGACTCGTAGATACCACGGTACAAGGTGAGGGAGGACTGCTTGGTGGTCATGAAACGGAAGTTGTTGCTGGCCTGCAAGTAATCCCAGTCTTGCTTGATGCGGCGGTCGTCGCACAGATGAACGCGTTCGGCCACGCTATACAACTTGTTGAATGCCTCACGTTGCATGACGTTACCCAACCAGCAGCTGGTATCTCTTTCTTCGTCTACCCAAGACAGAGGATCGGGCACGTCCAACGGAGATACGGATTTCAGCTTGGTGACAATCTCTGTAGGTGTAGAGAAAGTGATGCCTTTTTCCTTGGCGCAAGCCGGAAGTGCTTTCAAGAATTCCAAGATGTTGGAAGACAACGGTTGGTACTTGCCCAATGCGCAGAGTTCCATAAAGATGTTGATGACTTGTTCTTCCTGGGGAAGTGCGTCAATCCAGCTGATGTACTTGTCGGCAAAGAGCGGGAATTCACTCCAATCGGAATTGGAGAAGCGCAGGCTGATGTCGTCGGACAGCTTATAGTCACGCAACAAGAGTTTCAAGTTGGGGTTCATATTGCAGTGGTACACATAGTGCGGACTCTTCCAGCCCAATACATGCTTGGCGCCTTCCGTAAGCAAACCTTTGAAGCCCATGCTGGCTACTACCGCGCCAATCTCGTCATTGTAAATCAAGCTGGAATTGCGGAATACCTTCGGGGCTTTGCCGAACAATTCCTTCATCTTGGCACTTTGGCGCATCACTTCTTCCTTGAAGCAGTCTTCGTTGGCCAAGGAAGACAAGCCGTGTGAGTAGGGCTCGGCCAAGAATTCGCAGCAACCCGTGTCGTTGAGCTGGTGCAGCAAGTCAATAACCGTAGGCGCATAGATTTCGAGTTGCTCCAACGCTACGCCCGAGATGGACAAGGCAACCTTGAACGCACCACCAGAATCCTTTGCCATGCTGATGAGGGCGTTTAAGGCTGGGATGTAGGAGTTTTCCGCCACATCGTTGATGGTGTTTTCATTGGCATAATCGTCATAGTAATAGTGGTCGTTGCCAATGTCGAAGAAACGATACCGTTTCAGATGTATAATTTGATGTATTTCAAAATAAAGACAAATCGTTCTCATTTCCTATTTGTATTTTTTGTTTATTTACCATAATTTCTTAGTACATTCTCATAAAGGCCACGGACTTTCAAGCCGACTTTTTCCCATGTGATGCTGTCTACTTCCTTCTTTCCTTCTTCCTGCAGATAGTGGAACAGGGACGGATTGGTACAGATGGAGTGGATGGCGTCGGCCATGGCGTGGATGTCCCAATAATCGACTTTGATTACCTTATCCAGGATTTCACCGCAGCCCGACTGCTTTGAAATGATGGAAGGAGTGCCGCACTGCATGGCTTCCAATGGTGCTATGCCGAAAGGCTCGGATACGGAAGGCATCACAAACACATCGCTGTCTTTATACACTTCGTACACCTGCCTGCCTTTCATGAAGCCGGGGAAGTGGAAGCGGTCGGCAATGCCACGGTCGGCCGCCATGTTGATCATAGCGTCCAGCATATCGCCTGAACCAGCCATTACGAAACGGATGTTGCGCGCACGCTTCAACACCATGGCGGCAGCTTCTACAAAGTATTCCGGTCCTTTCTGCATGGTGATACGTCCTAAGAAAGTGACGATTTTCTCTTTGGAATGGTCCGGACGAGGAATGTCCTGCAACTCTTGCGAAAGTGGATACACCGCATTGTGTACGGCAAACACTTTGCGCGGGTCTTGGTGATACTCATTGATAACGGTACGACGGGTCAACTCGGACACACACATGATGCAGTCCGCATAGTCCATGCCGTTCTTTTCGATGGAATACACCGTTGGGTTGACTTTGCCGCGCGAACGGTCGAAATCCGTAGCATGTACGTGGATACACAGCGGTTTGCCGCTCACCATCTTGGCGTGTACGCCTGCCGGATAAGTCAGCCAGTCGTGGGCATGGATGATGTCGAACTGTTCCTTGCGCGCCACGACACCGGCTATGATGGAGAAATTATTGATTTCGTCGTGCAGGTTGCCCGGATAACCTCCCGCAAACTCCATACAGCCTAAGTCGTTGACGTGCATGTACGAGAAGTCTGCATAAATATGGTCACGGTAAGCATAATAATCCTCCGGTGTCATCTGTCCGTACAGGCGTGACTTCAAGTAGTCGTAATTTACGTCCCGCCAGACAATCGGCACTTGGTTCATGCCCACTATTTTGAGGAACTGATCCTCGTTGCCCGCAGGCTTGGGCATGCAAAATATGGTTTCCACATCCCCTTGCTGGCTCAATCCATGGGTGATGCCATAAGAGGCAACGGCCAGACCACCATATATCTTGGGGGGGAACTCCCAACCAAACATTAATACTCTCATTTCTGTTCCTCCTCCTTTAATGCACGTTCATATTTATCCAATAACTTCAGGATGCGCAGAATCTCGGCCACATTCATGGCAAACGATACAGCGCCCCGTCCCGTAAACGGCGGATTGCCGTCAAACAGTTCGGGCAACGTAGAGATGCAATGACGGCTCATTTCGTCCTCCATGCCGATGAGGTGTCTCTCAACGAAGGAAATGCCGCTCATCTTGAACATGCGCAAGTAAGCTTCCATATAGAAACCCATCAGCCAAGGCCATGCGGTACCTTGGTGATAAGCGTAATCACGTTGTATCTGAGGCCCTACGTAGTTCGGATTGTATCCGCCACTCTTCGGGCTTAGCGTACGCAGTCCTTTCGGTGTAAGAAGTTCCTTGGTGACGATGTCGAGCACCTGGCGCTTCTGTTTGCGATCCAGCGGAGAATAGTCGAAGGCTACGGTGAAAATCATATTGGGGCGAACGCTCCAATCCATCATATAGCCGTCCACGTAGTCGAACAGGTATCCGTATTCGTTGCGGAATACGTCGACGAAAGACTTTCCGGTGATTTCGGCTTGCTCGTCCAACTTGTCTGCCAAAAGGGTGTTGCCACCTTCGCGTTCCATTTCTGCGATAAAGCGGAGGGCGTTGTACCACAAGGCGTTGATTTCTACAACATAACCTGTCCGGGGAACCACCGGATGGCCGTTTGCGGTAGAGTTCATCCACGTTACAGCCTTGTCCGTACCGTTGGTATAGAGCAAGCCGTTGTCGTGCAGGAACAAGTTGTTGTGCTTGCGGCCACGGATGTACTCAATGATGTCTACCAACAGTTGTCCGTACTTCTCGCGGCAGTGCGGGCGAGATGTTTCCTTGGCATACTGTTGCAAAGTCCATACAGCCCACAACAAGATATCCGGATGTTCGATTTCATAAATCTTATAGGTATATTCTTCGCCATTCATAAACTGGTAGAGTGCCTTGCGGGCTGTCTCCATCACGTCTTCAAATTCGGACTGTTCACCTATAGCCAGCGTCAAGCCGGGCAAGGAAATAAACAAGTCGCGCGCACGGCACTTGAACCACGGGTAACCGGCCAGCACATAGTGCTCGTCTCCTTGTTTGTTGTGGAACTGGTGGGCTGCGTTGGTCAAGCAGTGGAGGAAGTTGTCGCGTGGAGTGCGGTCGGCTGCTTCTGTTTCGAACAAAGGCAATAGCGTGTTCGGATTAATTTCCGAGACGCCGGCCGAGAACACGATGCTTTCTCCTTTTTTAATGCCTACTTCGAAATATCCGGGCACGTAGAGGTCTTCGTTGAAGTCATAACCGCGCTCTTGTTCTTTAGGATACTCGAATCCACGGTACCAGTCGGGTTGGAAGTGGAATTCATTGGGCTTGTTCAGTTGCATGAAGAGTTCCGGATAGCCGGGATACATGCATGTCTTAATGCCATTGGACACCATCTGATAGTCGCGGCTTGCCTGTGGATTCTCGTGTGTATATTCACGCACACTGCGGAAAGCGAGGAAGGGGCGAAAGCGCAACGTGGTCTCAGAGTGGGCATCGACCAGCGTGTAGCGAATCAGAATACGGTTCTCATGGTGTACAAAAATCTTCTCCTTGCGGAGGATGACGCCGCCCACACGGTAAGTCGTTGCCGGAACATGCTCGCAATCAAATTCCCGAATGTACTTATGCCCATTAGGGCTGAAGTGGTTTCCCTGGAATTTATGCAAACCGAGGTTGAACTCCGCGCCGTGCTGAATCACCGTCTCGTCCAATGAAGAAAGCAACACGTGATTCTCATCGTCCAAGTTGGGAACAGGAATCACCAACAGACCGTGGTATTTGCGTGTGTTGCAATCCACAATAGAGGTACAGTGATAGGCACCGGATTTGTTCGTGCGGAGGATTTCTCTAGGCAAAGACTCTTGCAGATTAATCATCAGCGTCCTGTCAAATCGTAAATAACTCATAGTTGTGCATATTTTAAAATAAGGTTAATATTCGGCATAATGGCTACTCTTCTTGTAGCGATGCCCAAAAGTACAAATTAATGTAATTAATTGAAATAAAAAAATCGTTTTTTTTCTCTTTTTCCATAAATAATTGTAGTATTGCGTCCGATTAGCCCCTCTTAGGGGCTTGTCTTAACCATTTATGCATTATGAAACCTGATACACAACGTATATTTCTGGCAGCGGTCATACCTCTGTTCATACTATTCATCCTCTATCTGTTAGAGTTTTTAGAGGTAGGGATGGATTGGGACTTCACACATTTGGGCGTCTATCCGCGAGCCAAACGAGGGGTGTTCGGCATTTTTGCCCATCCATTGGTGCATGGCAGTTTCAGGCATCTGCTGGCTAACACGGTTCCTCTGTTTTTCTTATCCTGGTGTCTGTTCTATTTTTACCGGGAGATAGCTCCCTACATTTTTTTCGCCATTTGGATAGGGTGTGGAGTGATCACTTTCATTATCGGCAAGCCGGGTTGGCACATCGGCGCGAGCGGGCTTATTTATGGCTTGGCTTTTTTCTTGTTTTTCAGCGGAATCTTGCGTCGGCATGTGCCTCTGATTGCCATTTCGCTTTTAGTGACTTTCCTATACGGGGGCTTGGTGTGGAATATGTTTCCGCAATTTGCCAAAGCGACTACTTCTTGGGAAGGACATTTGGGCGGTGCCATTGCCGGAACGCTTTGTGCTGTCGCTTTTATGCGCTATGGCCCACAGCGCCCTGATCCGTTTGCGGATGAGGAGGATGAAGAAGACGATGATGAAGAAAGTGATGATGAAGGAATGGCGGAAGACGTAAATGAAACTTCATCTGCGTCACCTGCGGATGAAAAATGAAAACGATGTGTTCTGTCATCTGATTTTGTACACTTATATATAATAAGGAGTAATAGATGGAAGTCGTCCTTCTGATACCATAATGGCACGTTGATTATTTAAATCTTACTAACAGAACACTAAAACGGCAAAATATAATAGTGATAAATAAATATTAAACCTTAAATTTGGGGCAATTTTTTAAACTCTAAATAAAATAATGGCAATGAAAGAAAACTTGAAACCGGCAACAGGCCGACTGGGCGTGTTGGTGGTTGGGGTAGGGGGTGCTGTGGCC
>CALUIQ010000215.1 GCA_944320735.1 uncultured Bacteroides sp.
ACTTTAGCCGAACAAGCTTCCTTGCGCGTCATATTTGCTACGTCCCAAATGCTTGTACGCCAACTCCGTCACTTCCCTGCCGCGAGGTGTACGCTTGATGAAGCCTTCCTTGATGAGGAACGGTTCGTACACTTCTTCTATCGTGCCGGGGTCTTCACCCAAGGCCGTAGCGATAGTAGTCAAGCCTACCGGCCCGCCTTTGAACTTGTCGATGATGGTCGTCAGGATTTTGTTGTCTATCTGGTCCAGCCCGTAGCGGTCGATGTTCAGTGCCTCGAGCGCATAGCGGGCTATCTCCGTATCGATGCTTCCACTCCCCTTCACCTGCGCAAAGTCCCTCACCCGGCGCAGCAAGGAGTTGGCGATACGGGGCGTGCCTCGACTTCGTCCGGCAATTTCTTCCGCCGCCTTCGCAGAGCAAGGCACATTCAGGATGTGGGCCGAACGGAGAATAATCTTGCTCAACACATCCGTGTCATAATACTCCAAATGCAGATTGATGCCGAAACGGGCGCGCAACGGAGCCGTCAGCAAGCCGCTGCGAGTCGTAGCGCCTACCAACGTAAACGGATTCAAGTCTATCTGAATACTCCGCGCCGAAGGACCCTTGTCTATCATAATGTCAATGCGGTAGTCCTCCATAGCCGAATAGAGGTACTCCTCCACCACGGGGCTGAGCCGGTGAATCTCATCGATAAAAAGCACGTCGTTCGGTTCCAGACTGGTCAAGATACCCGCCAAGTCGCCCGGCTTATCCAGGACAGGGCCGCTGGTTATCTTGAACCCCACGCCCAGTTCATTGGCTATGATGTTGGAGAGTGTCGTCTTTCCCAATCCGGGAGGGCCGTGAAGCAAAGTATGGTCCAATGCTTCGCCGCGCAAGCGCGCCGCCTTCACAAAGACACGCAGGTTGTCCACCACCTTGTCCTGCCCGCTGAAGTCCTCGAAAGCCAACGGACGGAGCACGTTCTCAAAGTCGCGTTCGCGGCTGGTGAGCGGTTGCTGGTTACGTATGTCGAAATTTTCTTGTTCCATCTTTTGAGTCGTTTCTATGCGGACAAAGATAGTGATAAATGGGGGATGATGTATAATTTAAGCCACATATTCCACAAATCTACCCTCCTCTTTGTACAAAATCGGCAGATTTATGCAGGATATTAAAAGGACTTCCCAAAGAAGAAAGCTACCTTTGCCTACCAACAATTCATTATGATAACTAAAAAAATTCCTCAATCATGAAAGGCAAGATTATTTTAGCAAGTATCGCCTGTATGGCACTTTCCATTTTTTCTTTGCCAGCCCAAGAACTGCGCAAAGAAGCCACGTGGCAGGAAGTAGACGGGGTAACCGTACCCATCCCGCCACAAGCGCACCCGCGCCTATACCTCCAAGCGTGTGACATCCCCGAACTGAAAGAACGCATCCAGATGCCGCAGGCGCAGAAGCTGATAGGCCAACTGACAAAGTTGGGCAAAGACCGGACACCCGCCGAGGAAGCGAAAGAAACAGACCATGGTTTTCGTTATTATTTCAAAATGCGCGGCGTGACCAGCCGGGCGCAGGTGCAAGCGCTGGACTACCTCACCACGGGCGACAAACGTCAGGCACGCCGGGCCATTACCGCTATGCTCGACACGCTGCGCACCACCGACTTCGGTACCCAACAGGATTTGTCGCGAGCCAGCGGGGTGATGCTGATGGTAGGCGCCATTGTATATGACTGGTGCTACGACCAAATGAAGGAGTCGGAGAAACAAGCCTACATCAAAGAGTTTGTACGCATCGCCAAAACCATGGAATGTGGATACCCTCCCCGCAACGACCAGCCCATCGCCGGGCATCCGTCGGAGTGGATGGTGCTGCGCGATATGCTGTCGGCGGGCATCGCCATCTATGACGAATATCCCGATATGTACAACCACGTCATCACGATGCTTTACCGCGACTACATTCCGGTGCGGAACTACATCTACTCGGGACAGAACTACCACCAAGGCAGTAGTTACGTCAATGTGCGCTTCGCCAATGATCTTTTCTCCCTTTGGATTCTGAACCGGATGGGAGTGGACTCGCCTTATGACGCCTCGCAACAGTTCGTCCTGTATGACTTTCTTTACCGTCGCCGACCCGACGGACAGGTGTTGCCCGCAGGCGATGAGAATCCAAAACCGCGCAATACCATTCCGGGCTACTCGCTCCCGGCATTTTTGGCGGCCAACTATTATAAAGATGAGTATCTGGCTTACGAATACGAACGCCGACCCAGGTTGGAAGCCCATTGCTACATCTTCGACATCCTATGGCGTGATTACAACCTGAAATCGAAAGCTCCGGACGACCTGCCGTTGACCCGCTACAGCGGAACGCCTTATGGCTGGATGATTGCCCGTACGGGATGGGGGCAGAACAGCGTTTTGGCCGAAATGAAAATCAACGAGCAATTTGTGGGCAACCATCAACATTTGGACGGCGGCTCGTTCCAAATCTACTACAAAGGTCCGTTGGCCATCGACGCAGGCGCCTACCAAGGTGAATCGGGAGGATACAACAGCCCGCACAACAAGAACTACTTCAAGCGCACTATCGCGCACAATTCGCTGTTGGTGTACGACCCTGATGAGAAGTTCGCCTGCTGGAACTACGGCGGAGCGGACAAGACCGAATACGCCGCCAACGATGGCGGACAGCGTATGCCGGGCGACCGTTGGTTGACGTGCAATTCGTTCAAAGACCTTCTGTCCGAGGAATATACCGTAGGACGCGTGTTGGCGCACGGCTTTGGTCCGGATGCTCAACAACCGGATTACTCTTACCTGAAGGGAGACATCACCAAGGCTTATACCCGAAAGGTGAAAGAGGCGAAGCGTTCATTCGTCTTCCTCAACCTAAAGAACGAGACGGTGCCCGCCGCCCTCATCGTGTTCGACAAGGTCGTATCCTCCAATCCCGACTTCAAGAAGTATTGGTTGCTGCATAGCATTGAGGAACCGTCCCTGCAAGCCGGAAGTTTCACCGTGGCCCGCACCAAGAACGGTGACACCGGACTGCTGCACAACACCGTGCTGTTGCCCGAAACGGACGACCTGCGCCTGGAAAAAGTAGGAGGCCCGGGAAAAGACTGTTGGGTATTCGGCACCAACTATCCGAACGCGGCGCAGCCCCGACGTCCGGATCCCGCCAACGAACGCGGTGAATGGCGCGTGGAAGTTTCTCCGGCCAAACCCGCCACGGAGAATTACTTCCTCAACGTCCTGCAAGTGGCAGACAACACGTGCAAGCAGTTGAACGGAGTAAAACGTCTGGACGGCGCGCATACCGTAGGCGTGCAGATAGCCGATCGCATCGTGACCTTCAGCAAGGACAGCGAAGCACTCGCATGCCGCTTTGAACTGAAAGTGGAAGGTGAAGGAAACCTGAAGTTCGTCATCACCGACTTGAAGCCCGGCAACTGGCAGGTGCTGAAGGACGGCAAGGTCTACCTCCCCATCCGCGAAGTGAAGTCCGATGACGGCACGCTCTGCTTCGAAGGCACAGCAGGAGTATATGAGTTCCGGAGATAAATGAGAATTTATATACTTTTCTTTTTGCCTTGACGCAAAAAGAAAAGCTACCAAAAGAAAAAAGTCAAGTGCTGAATCTCCGGGACTACTCCGAGGGCATTTTTGCTAAACGGCACAAAACTCGCTTCGCTCAAACAATGTGCCGTTCTTCACGCAAAAATACCCTCTCCGCTTAACGTCCCTCCGATTAGGCACAGGTCTTTCCGGCCTCACTGTAGGAGCGTAAAGCGGAGGATGGCTTTCAGCCGTTAAAAAGGGCAAACCTGTTTGAGCGAAGCGAGTTTTTGCCCTTTAGGCTGAAAATCGTCCGTAGTAGCTCCGGAAGTGCAGACGGGGTCCTTTCTTTTTGGTATCTTTTTCTTTCGGACAAGCGAAAGAAAAAGTACACTAACTGATAAATTATCATTTAGTTTTGTACATTTACTTATCACTAATCATTAAACATTAATCACTAACATACCGATTATGAGAAACAAATTCATCCTCTTGT
Organism: uncultured Bacteroides sp.; assembly: GCA_944320735.1. GTDB lineage: Bacteria > Bacteroidota > Bacteroidia > Bacteroidales > Bacteroidaceae > Bacteroides. Next base: position 4,051 of record CALUIQ010000215.1, read on the forward strand.
TACTGGGTTTTACGCTTGCCTTCCCGTGCCTCTTGCCGGCACAAGAGCTGCGCAAGGAGGTGACTTGGCAAGATATGGACGGGGTGACTGTCCCCATTCCTCCACAGACGCACCCGCGACTGTACCTACGGGCAAGTGACATTCCTGCCCTGAAAGAGCGGCTGAAGACTCCGCAAGCTCAAGAGACGCTGGCGGCATTGAAAGAAATTGGCAAAGACCGCACTCCCGAAGAAGAAGCAGCCGAGACCAACCACGCTTACCGCTATTACCACAAGATGCGTGGGGTCACCAGCCGGGCGCAACTTCAGGCGTTGGACTATTTGGTAAATGGCAACAAGCGACAGGCACGCCGAGCCATCACCGCCATGTTGGACACGCTGCGTACCACTCGTTATGGTACTCAAGGCGACCTTTCCCGAGCCAGCGGCGCCATGCTGATGGTGGGTGCCATGGTATACGACTGGTGCTACGACCAAATGAAAGAGTCGGAAAAGCAGGCCTACATCCGTGAGTTTGTCCGCATCGCCGGAACGATGGAGTGCGGCTACCCGCCTCAGGACAGCCAGCCTATCGCCGGGCATCCGTCCGAATGGATGATTATGCGAGACATGCTTTCGGCCGGCATCGCCATCTATGACGAATACCCGGACATGTACAACTATGTCATCCGGATGATGTTCAAGGACTATATACCGGTGCGCAACTATTTCTATGCCGGGCATAACTACCATCAAGGAACCAGTTACTTCACCGTCCGCTTCAGCAACGACATGTTTGGACAATGGATTTTGGACCGCATGGGTGCAGGTCCCGTGTACGACCCTTCGCAACAGTTCGTGATGTATGATTTCATTTATCGCCGCCGCCCGGACGGACAAGTACTGCCAGCCGGTGATGTCAATCCCAACCGCACCGCCCCACCCGCCTATACGCTGCCTGCCATGTTGGCATCCAGTTATTATAAGGACGGCTATCTGGCGCATGAGTTTGAGCTGAACCCCGACTTGCGAAGGCAAGGCAACGAGGTGATGAACCACTGTCTCATCTTCGACCTGCTGTGGCGCGACTATGACCTGAAACCTCTATCGCCCGAGACGCTCCCGTTGACCCACTTCTCCGGCACGCCTTTCGGCTGGATGATAGCCCGTACCAGCTGGGGAGCCAACAGCGTCATTGCGGAAATGAAAATAAATGAGCAATTCGTGGGAAACCATCAGCATATGGATGGTGGCTCGTTCCAACTGTATTACAAAGGTCCTTTGGCCATCGATGCCGGTGCCTATGGAGGAAGTTCAGGAGGTTACAACAGTCCACATAATAAGAACTTCTTCAAACGTACCATCGCGCACAACTCGCTCTTGGTGTACGACCCCGATGAAAAGTTCGCCTGTTGGAACTACGGTGGGGCGGACAAGACCGAATACGCCGCCAACGATGGCGGACAGCGTATGCCGGGCGACCGTTGGCAAACGTGTAACCGCTATGAGGACTTGTTGTCCGAAGAATATACCGTAGGCCGGACACTGGCACACGGATTCGGCCCTGACGCGCAAGTGCCGGAATATTCTTACCTAAAAGGAGACATCACGAAAGCATATACCCAAAAGGTGAAAGAGATGAAACGTTCGTTCGTTTTCCTTAACTTGAAGGATGAAACCGTGCCCGCTGCCCTCATCGTGTTCGACAAGGTTGTGTCCGCCAACCCGGATTTCAAGAAGTACTGGTTGATGCACAGCATTGAAGAGCCCGACGTAGACGGTTGTACATTCACCGTGGCCCGCACCAAGAACGGAGACAGCGGACTGCTGCACAACACCGTGCTGCTGCCCGATGCCAACGATGCCCATATAGAAAAAGTGGGTGGACCCGGCAAGGAGTTTTGGGTGTTCGGCACCAACTATACCAACGACCCCGCTCCCAGCCGTCCCGATGTTGCCAACGAGCGCGGTGCATGGCGCGTGGAAGTCTCTCCGACCAAACCCGCCACGGAGAATTACTTCCTCAACGTCCTGCAAGTGGCGGACAACACGTGCAAACAGTTGAACGAAGTGAAACGTTTGGACGGCACACGTACCGTAGGCGTGCAGATAGCCGACCGTGTAGTGACCTTCAGCAAGGACAGCGAACAACTCTCCGGCCGCTTTGAGGTGAAAGTGGAGGAAGAAGGAAACCTGAAGTTCGTCATCACCGACCTGAAGCCCGGCAACTGGCAGGTACTGAAGGACGAAAAGGTATACCTGCCCATCCGCGAAGTGAAAAGCGACGATGGCGTGCTTTGCTTCGAAGGCACGGCGGGAACGTACGAGTTCCGCAGGTAAATTTTTCATCCACAGATAACACGGATAACACGGATTTTTTAAAAGGGTTTCGCCCTGTCACCCCGAGCATGGTCGAGGGGTCTCACGTAGCGCATACTTAGCATTATGTGAGATGTCTCGACAAGCTCGACATAACAGAATGATGAATGATTAATCACTAAACACTAATCACTAAACATTAAACATTTACAAAATCTGCGTCATCCGCGTCATCTGCGGCTGAAGAATAAACGATACACAGCCCGCTAAATTATCATTTTGCATCTACATAACTAAAAACACATTACCATTATGAGAAACAGATTCATTCTTTTATTACTGAGCTTCACGCTGGCTCTTCCGGGACTCTTGCCCGCCCAAGAGCTGCGCAAGGAAGTGACTTGGCAAAATATGGATGGGGTGAACGTTCCCATCCCTCCACAGACGCATCCGCGCCTATACCTGCGGGAAAGTGACATTCCCGACCTAAAAGAACGGCTGAAGACCCCGCAGGCCCAGCAAACCCTTGCCACCTTAAGACAACTGTCAAAAGACCGCACGCCGGAAGAGGAAGCGGCCGAACCGAAACATGATTTCCGCTACTACTACAAGATGCGCGGGGTCACCAGCCGGGTGCAACTTCAGGCGTTGGACTATCTGACCAACGGCAACAAGCGGCAGGCACGCCGAGCCATTACCGCTATGCTCGACACGCTGCGCACCACCAACTTCACCAACCGGGGAGGAGACTTGACACGCGCCAGCGGCGCTATGTTAATGGTGGGTGCTATGGTGTACGACTGGTGTTACGACCAAATGAAAGAGCATGAAAAGCAGGCCTACATCCAAGAGTTTATCCGCATCGCCAAGACGATGGAGTGCGGCTATCCGCCCCGCGACAACCAGCCCATCGCAGGACATCCGTCGGAGTGGATGATTATGCGCGACATGCTTTCGGCCGGCATCGCCATCTATGACGAATATCCCGATATGTACAACTACGTCATCCGGATGTTGTTTGAGAAATACATCCCCGTGCGTAACTATTTCTATGCCGGACAAAATTTCCACCAAGGCACCAACTATATGCACGTACGTATGGCCTGCGACCTCTATCCGCTATGGATTCTCGACCGGATGGGAGCCGGCAATGTGTACGGTCCGGGACAACAGTTTGTACTGTACGACATCATTTACCGCCGCCGGCCCGATGGAACATTGCTGCCTGCGGGTGATGATTACCCGCAACCCCGCCCCACGCTACTGACTATGCCTACTCCTATGATGCTGGCTTCCAGCTATTACGGCGACCCTTACTTGGCTTATGAGTTCGAACTGAACCCGCACATCGACGCGCCGGGCAACGAGGTGATGAACCATTGCCTGATTCACGAACTACTGTGGCGTGACTACACGTTGCAGCCCGAATCTCCCAGCTCCCTTCCGCTGACCCGCTATAGCGGCACGCCTTTCGGCTGGATGATTGCCCGCACGGGATGGGATGCCAACAGCGTCATTGCCGAAATGAAAATCAACGAACAGTTTGTCGGCAACCACCAACACATGGACGGCGGCTCGTTCCAAATCTACTACAAAGGTCCGTTGGCCATCGATGCGGGTGCTTACAGCGGCAGTTCCGGTGGATATAACAGCGAAAACAACAAGAACTATTTCAAGCGCACCATCGCCCACAACTCATTGCTGGTGTACGACCCGGAAGAGAAATTCGCTTGCTGGAGCTACGGCGGAGCGGACAAGACCCAATACGCCGCCAACGATGGCGGACAGCGTATGCCGGGCGAAGGATGGAAAACGTGTAACGATATGGACAGCCTCTTGTCCGAGGAATACACCGTGGGACGGGTGTTGGCGCACGGCTTTGGTCCGGACGCACAAGTGCCTGAGTTTTCCTACCTGAAAGGCGACATCACGAAAGCCTATACCCGCAAAGTGAAGGAAGCCAAACGCTCGTTCGTCTTCCTCAACTTGAAGGACAAGGCCGTTCCTGCCGCTCTCATCGTGTTCGACAAGGTCGTATCCTCTAATCCGGATTTCAAGAAATACTGGCTGTTGCACAGCATCGAGGAACCGTCCCTGCAAGGAAACACTTTCACCGTGGCGCGTACCAAGGACGGGGACAGCGGGATGCTGCACAACAGTGTCCTGCTGCCTGCGGGTGACGACTTGCACGTCGAGAAAGTGGGCGGACCCGGCAAGGAATGTTGGGTGTTCGGCAAGAACTATCCCAATGACGCCATGCCTCCTTATCCCGATCCCGCCAACGAACGTGGTTCTTGGCGTGTAGAAGTCTCTCCGGCTCAACCCGCCACAGAGAATTACTTCCTCAACGTCCTGCAAGTGACGGACAACACGTGCAAGCAGTTGAACGGAGTAAAACGTCTGGACGGCGCGCATACCGTAGGCGTACAGATAGCCGACCGCATCGTGACCTTCAGCAAGGACAGCGAACAACTCTCCGGACGCTTTGAGCTGAAAG
>CALUIQ010000216.1 GCA_944320735.1 uncultured Bacteroides sp.
GTCACCTTGGGCTCACATAAAAACGCGCAAGCCATTGTGCGCTTCTTTACCGGCAACAAGAGTCAGAAGAATATGGAGCACGAAGACATTATGCCCATTGTAATGGCGTGTATGAGTATGGGGAAGCAGAAGGTGGGAGCGCTCATCGTGATAGAGCACGATATGCCTTTGGATGACATTGTGCGGACGGGCGACGTGATAGACGCCAACATCAACCAGCGGCTCATCGAAAACATCTTTTTCAAGAACAGTCCTTTGCACGATGGGGCGATGGTCATCAGCAAGCACCGCATCAAGGCGGCGGGTTGCATCCTGCCCGTGTCTCACAATCTGGACATACCCAAGGAATTGGGCTTGCGCCATCGTGCGGCGATGGGAATCTCGCAGGTGTCCGACGCGCAAGCCATTATCGTGTCCGAAGAGACGGGCGCCATCTCCGTGGCTTATAAAGGCCAGTTCCACTTGCGGCTAAGCGCCGAAGATTTGGAGCGGTTGCTGACCGAGCAGGCGTAAAGGGATGCATTTACAGCAATCCCAATAAGCGCAGGATGGTCGGTGTCAGCAAGGCGGTGAAGATGCCGTTCAGCGTCAGTCCCAAACTGGCGAAGGCACCGTATTTGCGGCTCACTTCCATAGCAGCCGAGGTACCTACCGCGTGGGCGGCCGTTCCCATAGACAGTCCTTGAGCCATCGGGCTGCCAATGTGCGTCATATGCATCGCCTTGAATCCCAACATTCCGCCCAACAAACCTACGCATACCACGACGGCTGCCGTCAGCGAAGGAATGCCGCCCAACGATTGGGCTACCTCCATAGCGATGGGCGTGGTGACCGACTTGGGCGCCAGCGAGTAAATGATTTCGTTGGAAGCTCCCATCCATTTGGCTATCAGCACCACCGAGGCAACGCCTACCACGCAACCCGCCAACTGGGAGAGTAGGATGGGGAACAGTTGCTTTTTTATGGTTTCCAATTGCAAGTACAAAGGCACTCCTAACGCCACTACCGCAGGCTTCAGCCAGAATTCGATGAGGTGTCCGCCTTCGTTGTAGGTCTCGTAGCTGACGCCGGTTGCCTTTAGGAAGATGATGAGGATGGCTATCGTGAGCAATATCGGATTGAGGAGCATAATGCCCGTCCGCTTCTGCAACCATTTGGCCAAGAAGAAAAGGCCGAACGTGATGGTTAGCAAGAAAAATTCGTTTTCGAGGAAGTTCATTTGATTTTACGTGTTAGTTGGTGAACCCATCCGGTGACGACAATAACCAGCAATGTGCTGACAACCGAAGCGGTGACGATGGGCCAGAATTCAGCCGCTATGAGGTCGAAGTACAGCATCAGTGCCACGCCGGGCGGCACAAAGAAGAAACCAAGGTTGGCTACCAGAAAGTCGGACATCCCTTGCACCCAGTGCAATTTAATCCAACCTAATTTCAAAAACAGGGTGAGCAGCAACATCCCGATGATGCTCGACGGCAGCTTGATGCCCGTAAGCCATACCGTCAACTCACCCAAAGCCAGACATCCAAAAAGGATGGCGCATTGACGAATCATAATACCTATTCTAATTTATTATCTTGAAAACGGGCGCAAAGATAGTACTTGTGATTTGAATTTCATTCATCCGAAAGATAAAATACTTTTTTCGCGCGATGTTTCATCTTTTAAGGTTGTTTTCTATCTAAAACATCCTTATATTTGCAAAATAAACCCCGGTGAATTTTACGGCGGTTTCATTTTGAACAAGAAACAGACTCCTTATATGAAATTCTACGACAGGAAAAACGAACTTGTCTAAGTATCCTTGCTGACTTTGCCAAGACAGCTTGCTGAAATGCCCAAGTCAGCTTACTTACTTTGCCAAGTCAGCTTACTGAAACGCTGCCGTTATTTCCCCCAAGCGAAAGCAGTACATCCACAGGTCTTTTGAAGATGTAATCCGTCAATACACCCTGAGGTTCCACATTCCCCCATATGGCAAATCCGAAATCCATCCCAGCACTTTCCGCACACTGACTGTCGTAAATGGTGTCTCCTATGTAAATAGCATCCTCGGCATTTATGCCGGATGCGCTAAGATATGCCAACAAGGGGGCCGGAGCAGGTTTGGGGCGAGCGGCATTTTCCACACAAATTACAGTGTCAAAATAATCAGATAATTCAAAAGGAACAGCAAAGTCAGTTATGTATTCGTCACGGGTTTTGGACGTGACTATGCCCAACCGATAACCATTCATTCTCAAGTTGCCCAATAACTCCGGAATACCATCAAAAAGCCGGATACGGGATTTATATTTCAACAGATGTTCGTTCCATCTGTCATTGGCACGTTCCGTGTCCGTTATGCCTAATGTGCGCAAAGTCACGCTTCCCGGTATTCCAAGGGCAAATTTTAGTTCGGAGTTTTCGATGTCCTTATGCAGTATTTCCCGCAAGGTATCTTGCAGGCTTTGTAGTATGGCTTCTTCCGTATCGATTAGCGTACCGTCAATATCGAATATGATATGCTTATACTTTCTCATCGTTGTCTATCTGTTTGATTACACGGCAAGGATTGCCCACTGCCACACAATTGGCAGGAATGGAACGGGTTACCACACTGCCCGCACCGATGACGCTGTTTCTGCCGATAGTAACTCCCGGCAACAGGATGGCACCGCCGCCAATCCATACGCCGTCCTCTATCTTGACGGGCAAGGCGTATGTACGGCATATTTCTTCGCCTTCCGACCAATCCTGCACCATGCGTTCGCCGACTTTGGTGGAATGGGTGGCTGTATATATCTGCACATTGGAAGCAATCAGCACATTGCTGCCGATGTCAATGCGATGGTTGTCCACGAACGTGCAGTTCATATTGATAATCACTTTGTCGCCGATAAAAATATGCTTCCCGTATTCGCAATGGAAATCAATATCCACATGCACCCCTTTACCCATACTGCCGAACATCTCGTGCAACAAGGCTTGCTTGCGCTCCGTGTCAGCATAATCCGTGGCATTGAACTGCGCCAACAGCCGCCTTGTGCGCAAAATCGTTTCTACTATCTTCGGGTCTTTCCCTCCAATGAAAGGTTCACCCGCCAAGCATTTTTCGTATTCTGTTTTCATAAATCCTGTGTTTTTTAATCAAATTCCACCTGCCAGTTCTTATCCGAATAAGCGTCAAAGCACATTTCTATTTGTTGATAACTATTCTTGTCCACCGATAATGGAGGTAGTTCATCCAATCCGAAATAATCGCTCCCAACGGTTTCTATATTCGGATGAAAACATCCTCCTTTCACTTCGCAAAGCACAAATACCTTGCAGACATTGTAAGCGTAAGGAGGCAGGTTGTGCAAATTGCGGTCATGTAAGGCGATAACCCGTACGGCCTCTACATCAAGTCCGGCTTCCTCTTTCACCTCTTTGACGGTATTCGATTTGACGGTCTCCATCACATCCACCCATCCGCCAGGCATGGACCAAGTCCCGTCATTTTCTTCTACCAACAAAATTTTATTATCCTTAAAAATAGCCGCGCGGGTATCAAGTTTGGGTGTCTGAAAACCCGTCTCATTGCAAAACAAATCTTTTACTTCCGCCAAAGGGAGTTTGCTTTGCTGACTCATTATTTCTGCTGATATTTCCCGAATGCGCTCAAAACGCTCTTTGTCAAAAAGGTCTTTTGTATAAGTCAGCCCCGCTTGCGCAATGAACTGAAGTTCTTTAGCCCATTCCAACCATTGGTATTCTTGCCCTTGCTTATCCATAATCTTTGCATATTGTTTAATTGGACAAAATTAGGAAGAAGAAATAACTTCCCGTTTACCCTATGTTAAAAAACGCCCATTAGCTCTTATCCGGCTCAACGATTGTTGTGTGATACCCAAGAAAGAAGCTATATACCCCAAGTTCACCCTTTGGAAAAGTTCGGGGCTTTCTTTTGTCAAATGTTCATAACGTTCTTGGGCAGACCAGTTTAATCGGCGGATATGTATGTCTTGCAAGCGGAGAAAGTTTTCTTGCTGTAACACCCGCATCCAATTTGCAAGGTCAATGTAAGACCGATACAATTCATTCAATTGCCCTATTGAGATAGCATAAGCCGTAGTTTCTTCCAGCGTTTCTACATATTCAAAGCCTGCTCTGTTGCGATATAAATCCCATGAGCCACAAGCGGCATCCCCTTCTTTAGAGAACCACGTCGTTATTTGTTTTCCATCGTGTAAAACATAAGAACGTGTGATGCCTTTTTCGATGAAATAAACTTTTCTGTCCAGTTTTCCCGCATGGATGATGATTGTTTTGGGTGGGAATATAAGTTTTTCAAAAAGACACACCAATGCTTTCAACGCTTCGTCCGAAACCGGATAATACGTTCTTATTTTTCTGATAATGTTTTCCATAAATTTAATTTTTGGACAAAGGTACAAAAAAAATGAGAACAGCAATAAAGGATGGCAGTCCGAAAACCCGGTTACAATAAACGATTACAAAGAAACAGAAAGGTCCGATTTCTACTGTCTTACTGACTTTGTAGGCACAATACACTCGTATTAAAAAGACAGTAATACTGACTTTGCCAAGTCAGGCTTGCTTTACGAAATCAGTCTTCGCTGCTTACGGTCGCAATACCGACGGCACTGCACGCAGATGTCATATCCCAGCATGGCCCCTAAGATGAAATCCTCCTCTGGAGTCAGTTTGTTCAGCGGACGATTGACCAACAACCGGATGGCTTCGATGCATTCGTCACATCCGAAAAACAAATTGATGCGTTCGCTGTCCACCTGTTGCACAATGAATTTGATACGTTGGCTTGTCAATCGCTTGACGGCAAAATTTTCGTATCTCTTGTTGGTGGTGTACAGCACCATACGTCGCACTCCTTTCTTG
>CALUIQ010000217.1 GCA_944320735.1 uncultured Bacteroides sp.
GCTTCCCCATACTCATACACGCCATTACAATGGGCATAATGTCTTCGTGCTCCATATTCTTCTGACTCTTGTTGCCGGTAAAGAAGCGCACAATGGCTTGCGCGTTTTTATGTGAGCCCAAGGTGACGAGGAAACGGCGTATCTCTTCTTGGAACAGAATAATCAGCGCCAACACGCCCACACTCACCAACTTGTCCATAATGGAGCCTAACAGCTTCATCTCCAACACCTGCGAGACAACCAGCCATATCAGTATGAACACCAATATACCCGTAAAGATATTGATTGATCCGGAGGCCTTCATCAGCTTGTACGTGTAGTACAACAAGAACGCCACCGACAAGATGTCCAAAAATTCCTTTATGCCAAACTCGATAAACACGACGATAGTAATGGTTAATGATTAATGATTAATGGTTAATGATTAATGATTAATGGTTAATGTCGGTTGAGCCCATCAGCTGGCTGACGATGCGTATGGCTTCTACCGCCGGACGGACATCGTGTACCCGCAGGATGGAAGCACCCTTTTGCAAGGCGATGGTATGGAGCACGGTCGTGCCGTTCAAGGCGTCTTCCGGCCCGCATCCCAACAGGCGATAAATCATCGACTTGCGCGACACGCCGACTAATACCGGCAATTCAAAAACAGAAAATTCCTCTAAATGTGCCATCAGTTCGTAGTTTTGCTCCAACGTCTTGCCAAAGCCAAAACCAGGGTCTAACACCAAATCATACGCGCCCAGGTCACGCAACTGCCGCACCTTACGTGCAAAATACAGGAAGATGTCTTTCAGCAAATTATCATACCGAGGTGCTCGCTGCATATTCTGAGGACGGCCTTGCATATGCATCAGGATATAAGGAACGTGCAAGGCGGCCACAGTAGAGAACATATCCTTATCCAGCTCACCCGCCGATATGTCGTTGATAATATCTACTCCATATTCTTCCACACACATACGTGCCACGTCAGCCCGAAACGTATCCACTGAGAGGATTGCCTCCGGAACAGCGTTCCGTACAATGGATAGCCCCCGACGCAAACGAGCCATTTCTTCCTCCACAGACACATCAGCCGCACCGGGGCGGGACGAATAAGCACCCACATCGATGATAGCGGCACCTTCCTCCACAATCTGACGGGCACGCGCGGCTATCGCATCATCAGCCTCCATACGGCTGGGGGCATAGAAAGAGTCGGGCGTCAGATTGAGTATTCCCATCACGCGCGGTGTAGAAAGGTCGAGCAACCGCCCGTTGACATTTAAGTATTTGGCTATATCCATACTTTCTGATTCATTAAGTTCTGCAAAAGTAACCAATTCCTAAGACACCTTCAAGCATTACGGGCCGTTTTTTCCATCGCCAATATGGTTTTAACGCCGATACTCGGTTTTATACTTTGTGCGGGATAGATTTGTGCGTTTCTAAATGATAATTTAGCGAGCTGAGTGTTGTCTGATTTTTCATCCGCAGATGACACGGATGACGCAGATTTATTTTTTATTCAAACACGGAGACACAAAGACACAGAGAGAGGTTTATTTATAAGACGGATAAAATAAAAATTCCGTGTCTCCGTGACTCTGTGTTCTTAATTTAAAAATCCGTGTTATCCGCGTCATCTGCGGCTGAAAAATAAAACACACAATTAAATTCCCATTTAATGCACATTTTCATCCCGCGCAAAGTATAAGGCACGGAAGAGAATTTCATCCGTTCCGCAATTTCCGTCAGTGAGAGTTCCTTTTGCCGGATAAGGCGTGTGATTTTTACATATATCCAACCGCGTTGTACATATTTTAAAATCTTCTCGCCCGTAGAGGTTTATTCTCACCAGAAACTCTTCCAAGCAAGGATTGGGAATGTTTCTAACATAAGGCCCGAATGTTTCTAACATTCCCCCTCTATGTTAGAAACATTCCCGCTTTAAGTTAGAGACCTAAAAAAAGAGCCTTCCCCGCCCTCTACATTTTTGTAATTTCTATTAACCGTAAACAGTCACCCCTTATTTTCTTTTATGTTTACCATTCAAGGATTGTGCCTACTTCTGTCAATATAAGACATTCCGAGATAAGTTTCACGCTTTCACAGCCAGCTAACATATAGATTGGACGATACAAAAATACCATTTAAAGAAAACACCCGTCTGATTTAAAGAGAAGGAGCGGGACATTAAATGAAAATTTAATTCCCATTTATCACTTACGCATTCTCCGGACAAGCCCAATTTATTCCACCAAAAACATCTAATAATAAGGGAATAGAGAACTTTCCCCAAAGGGTCGTAACGTCATCGTAATAAATAAGAAACACATATGTTTAATGCGCTTCCTACTTTTGCAGCGATTTTTTAATAGCTATTATAAACAAAGGAGTGTACTGCTCATCTCCCCCTATGCGTAGGGGATGACAGAGCAGCAAGGATAACCCATTCCTGCAAAGAGATTGAGTGACATTTCTTCCACGGTTGTCCGGAAGAGGAAAAATGAACCATACATCTATTATTAATCATCTATGTTCAAAAAAAGAAGCTGTTTCCGTTACATAACAAGCGCATTGTGTCTCGCCGGCTTCCTGCAAGGCGTACCCGTCCTGGCCTCTGATTTGATAACGGAAACCAAAGAAATCCAGCAACAAGGAAACTGTAACGTAACAGGCGTGATTACGGACGAAACAGGACTTCCGGTCATCGGCGCCAGCGTAGTAGTGAAAGGAACCGCCAACGGCGTCATCACCAACATCGATGGTCAATTCTCATTGGAAGTAGCTCCGGGCAGCATATTGTCCATCTCTTACATCGGCTATCAGACACAAGAAATCCAAGTAAACCAATCTACGAAGCTCGACATCGTGCTGAAGGAAGATGTGGAGCAGTTGGGAGAAGTGGTGGTCACGGCATTGGGTATCAAGCGTGAGGAGAAAGCATTGGGATATGCCGTACAAAAGGTGTCGGGCGCGACCCTGAACACCGTGAAATCTGTCAACGTTGCCACCAACCTGACGGGAAAAATCGCCGGCTTGAACGTACAGAACAGTACCGAGTTCAACGAAGCGCCGACCTTGAGCCTGCGTGGCGAGACGCCGTTGCTGGTAGTGGACGGTGTACCTTACCAAAATCTGAGCCTAAGCGACATAGCCTCGGACGATATCGAATCCATCGACGTGCTGAAAGGTGCCACAGCATCGGCCCTTTACGGATCGCGCGGAGGTAGTGGTGCCATTATGGTGACGACCAAGAAAGGAGGAGGAGAAGGACTTCAGGTACAGATAAACAGCAGCACGATGTTCAACGCCGGCTATTTGCGACTGCCTGAAGTGCAGACATCATACAGTACCGGACAGGCCGGTAAGTATTTAGTGGGCAGCTACGTATGGGGCGACAAGATGGACATCGGGCGCGAAGCCTTGCAATGGAATCCCTATACTTACGAATGGGAAATGCGGCCACTGGTATCGGTGGGCAAGGACAACCTGAAAAATTTTCAGGAACTGAGCTTCGTCACCAATAACAACATCAGCGTTACCCAAAAAGGCAAACTGGGCAGCTTCCGTACATCATTGACCCACGTCTACAATAAAGGCCAATGGCCCAACGAAAAGCTGAACAAGATTACCTACACGGCTTCGGGCACAATGAACGTAGGCAAATTCACGGCCGATGCCGGCATCACCTACAACAAACGCTTCTATCCCAATATGGGTGGTACAGGCTACGGCGGCAGCGGCTATCTGTACAACCTGCTCATCTGGAGCGGTACGGAGTTTGACATCCGTGACTACAAGGATTACTGGATCAGGGGGCAGGAAGGCCAGCTCTCCAACTGGATGGACCGCAGCTGGTACGAAAACCCTTATCTTATCGCCAACGAGATTACCACTTCAAACGACTACAATTTAGTCAACGGATACATCAACGCGTCTTACGAAATCACGCCTTGGCTGAAAGCCACGTTGCGCGCAGGCGCCGACTTTTACAGCAGCAAGACCGAGTGGAAGACCCCGATAGGCACCAGCGCCGGATGGGGCTCGAAGAAAGGCTACTATGGCATACGCAACAATACGGGCTTCAGCACCAACAACGACTTCCTCTTGATGGCCGACCACCAATGGGGCGACTTCTCCGTGGATGGCTTCATCGGAGGCTCCATTTATTACTACAACACCAACAGCCTGACGGGCGAGACGAAGAACGGCATCATCCTGCCCAACTTCTACTCACTGGCCGCTTCCGTAGAGCCCTCCACATCCAGCAAAAGCGTGACCGGCAAGCAGGTAAACTCCATCTACGGAAAAGCGGCCGCCTCGTGGCGCAGCACCATCTTCCTGGAAGTTACGGGACGTAATGACTGGTCCTCCACTCTTCCCAAAGAGACACGTTCCTATTTCTATCCATCCGTGGCCGGTAGTGTGGTGATGTCAGAATTCATCCCCCTCCCCTCTTGGGCAGACTTCTGGAAAATCCGTGGTTCGTGGACCAAGACCAAGGATGATACAGGCGTGTATGACATCAACCGCGTGTACTCTGTCAGCACCAATGTATGGAACGACCTGACAGCCGCTTACAATCCCCGCACCATCCGTAGCGCTACGTTGAAACCTTCCGAGTCGCGTACTTTCGAAATCGGTATGGCAATGAATTTCCTGCAGAACCGCCTGCGCATAGACTATGCCTATTATAATAAGGAGAACTATAACAACATACGCAGCGTATCGCTGAGTCCGACATCGGGCTACACCTCGGCCTTGGTGAACTACGGCGAGACCCAAGTGCGCAAGGGACACGAGCTCACCATATCGGGCGACATCATCAAGCAGGAAGACTTGATGTGGACAGCCACTTTCAACTGGGCACGCGACCGCTACTATTACGGAGATATCGACCCCGTCTACTCCACGCAGAAACCTTGGGTAGCCAAAGGCGAACGCTGGGACTGGATCTCGGCCTACGATTACCAACGCGACTCAGAAGGCAACATCATCCACAACAGTGAAGGCTTGCCCCTGATCAACCCTTATGAAAGCCTACAAGGATATACATCTCCTGACTGGGTTTGGGGATTGTCTACCACGCTGAAATGGAAAGGATTCACCTTCGACGTAGCCGTGGACGGACGTGTAGGCGGACTGGCGCACTCGCAGACAGACCAAGCCTTATGGAACTCGGGCGCACACATCGACAGCGATAACCAATACCGTTACGAAGAAGTAGTGAACGGCAACATTACCTTCGTGGGCGAAGGCGTGAAATTAGTATCGGGTAGTGCCGAATGGGATTCCTTCGGTAACGTGCTGCACGATGACCGTGTATTCGCCCCCAATGACATCCCCGTATCCTACGAATCTTATATGACCACAATGAATCCCTACATCGGCACCGTCCGCACGCAAAACCTGCTGGAGCAAACGTTCATCAAGTTGCGTAGCGTGGCTATCAGCTACACGTTGCCACAGAGCGTCTGCCAGAAGATGAAGCTGAAGGGACTTACCGTGGGTGTCATCGGCCAAAACCTGTTGATGTGGACCAAGGAATTCCGCTTCTCGGACCCCGACAAAGGCTCGGACAACATCAACACGCCATCTACCCGCCTGGTAGGTTTCAACATCAAACTTGACATTTAAATCCCATACTATTTTTATTATGAATCCAATAAAAAAGATATCCATAGGAATGGCTTGCGTCCTGCTGGCAGGATGCAGCAACTTCGAAAGCATCAATACCAACCCCGACACACCTACCAACGTCAACTCGTCGCTATTGGCAACGGGGGCCATCCACGGCATATTGGCCACTTCCAGCTCGGGCAAGACTTTCGTATCCAACCTATTCATCACCAAGTATTTGGGATGGGGCGAAGGTTCCATCGAGGGACAATATAACGACTTGGGACGGACAAGTTTCGACGACTATGCCTACTTGCAAGACTATAAGAATATGGCAGAACTGGCTCCGGAGGCTCAAAAAACAGCCTACGAGGGATTGGCGGCCCTACTGAAAGCCTACGTACTCTTCAACCACACGTTGGAAGTGGGAGACATCCCCTACAGCCAAATCCTGCAAGGCGAGGAAGGATTGCAAACACCGATATACGATTCACAGAAAGACGTCTGTCTTGGCATCCTCGCAGACTTGGAGGAGGCCTACGACAAGTTGTCTTCCGCTCAAGACTTTGACGGGGACATCGTATTCGACGGCAGCGCCCAGCAATGGGCTAAAGTAGCCACGGCATTGCAACTGCGCGTACTCATCAACTTGTCCAAGAAAGAAAACGATGCCGATTTGGATGTAGCCCGGAGATTTAACGAAGTATACCAAAACGGAATGCTGATGGAAAGCAACGATGACAACCTGCAATTGGTATTCTCGGATAAAGCCGGACAATATTATCCCTACAACTCGGCCAACAACAGGCACTGGTCCTACGCTATGCTCTCCGACTTCTTGGTCAAACTCCTGAAAGACAACCAAGATTACCGCCTCTTTTATTACGGCAAACCCGCACAAACGCAACTGGACGCCGGAGTGGATGCCGGTTCGTGGGAAGCCTTCGTGGGTGTAGACCCCACCGCTCCCATCTCTGAGGTCAAAGAACACTATGCCGTAGGCGACTGCAGCGGACTGAATACCCGCTACGTGACCTATGCGGCAGGCGAACCCTACATCCGGTTGGGCTATTCGGAACAATGCTTCATCCTCGCCGAAGCAGCCTTGCGCGGATGGATTTCAGCTGATCCTTCCGAACTCTACAAGCAAGGCATCCGCGCCAATATGCAGTTCATCTATGACCACACGCCCGACAACACGGACTACCATTACGGTCATCCGCTGACGGACGAGTACATAGACAGCTTCGTGGAGCAACCCTCCGTGCAACTGACAGGCGACTTCGAGAACCAATTGCGCCAAATTATGGAGCAGAAATACATCGCCGCTTTTATGCAACTGCCCTACCAGCCGTATTATGATTACCGCCGTACCGGCTATCCCGTGTTGCCCATCAATCCGGAAACGAGCCAAAACTTCAACGCCCCCGACAAGCTGCCTATGCGTTGGCAATACCCCGACGTGGAAATCTCCTACAACACAGAAAACGTAGAAGCAGCCATCGAACGCCAATATGGCTCGGACGAAGTGAACGGCGTAATGTGGATTTTACAATGATAAGTATCCCGATAATATGAAAACATTCACATTTTGGATTTGTCTGCTGTGGCTTCCCGTCGTCCTGCTCCGTGCCGAGGACGGCGGTACCCGGCAACTCCGGGTATTGCAACTCAATGTCTGGCAAGATGCCACGCAAGTGGAAGGAGCCTTCCAGGCTATTGTAAACGAAGTCGCCACCCATCGACCGGACGTCGTGACGATGTGCGAAGTCAGGAACTATAACGGTGTGGACTTCACGCAAAGGTTGTGTCGCAGTCTATACGAAAAAGGCCTACAGTATTATACTTGCCCCAGCAAGGACGGGGGTATCATCAGCCTCTATCCCATCGTAGAAAGCCAAGGGCTGGATTCGGTCAGCATCAACCGTGCCGTGCTCCAAGTCGGCGAAGAACAGGTAGCCGTCTATTCCGTCCACTTGGACTATACCCACTATGCGTGCTACCTGCCACGCGGTTACGACGGAGTGACTTGGAAGGAATGCGCGATTCCAGCCTCTGTAACCGAGGTCTTGGCGCAAAACAATGCCTCCCGCCGTCCGCGTGAGATACGGAAACTGATGGACCGTGCCGAAAAGGACCTTGCCCAAGGCTTGCGTGTTATCATTGGTGGAGATTTCAATGAGCCATCGTGGATGGACTGGCTGCCGGACACGAAAAACCTTTATGACCATCAGGGCTTTGTCGTGCCTTGGACGACCACGCGCCTTTTGCACGAAGCGGGCTACCAAGATGCCTACCGCGTGCTCTATCCCAGTGCTGTCACCCATCCCGGTTTCACGTGGGTGGCTGGTAACAAGGGCGTCGGCATCAATAAATTGGCTTGGGCACCCAAGTCGGACGAACGAGACCGCATAGACTTCATCTTCTACAAAGGAGAAGGCATAAGACCTGTCAAAGCTGCCATCTTAGGGCCAAGGACTTCTATCGTACGCGGCAAATGGACGGAGGAAACATCGCAGGACATCATCATCGAGCCACAAGGTGTTTGGCCCAGCGACCACAAGGGAGTATTGATTACCCTGCAATGGTAATCTAGGGAAACCCCTCTTGTTCAATAGCAAAGAGTAAAGAAACGGCTGCTCATCCATTTTATAACATTGGATAGCAGCCGTTTTCCTTCTGATTATCAAGATGTCTTTTTCTTTCCCTTAGAAACGATACATAGCCGTAACGAGCGGAACGAACTGGCTACCACTCATAATCTGTCCCTTCATTTCAGCTCCTATTTTCCAATTCTCTGTAATATCAAACATAATACCTGCACCAATGTTGACGCCAAAGAATAAATCACTATAGTCTATAACCCCTATTTTTTCGTGATAAAAGGTAAGACCCACCAAAGGATAAACTTCGAACAGTTCATGATGGTAAACATTCCAATGGAAATCCGCATTGATATCCCAAGATTTCAGCTCTCCTTTCTTGAAGTAATGATTGAAACTACCCACCACATCGAAACGGTCATCGATGTCATACAACACACGACCACCCAAAAAGCCCTTGGAAATACCTGTTCCATAACCCAAGTTCAAACCTACGCCCCATTTGCTATCCTGTGCCCACAGGGCTGCCGATGTCATCAGACATACCAGCAATGTTACAAAAAACTTCTTCATAATTCGTTCGTTTTAAAATGTGAATAGAATGTTTAGGGCAAAGATATAAATATATTTTATAAAATGATAAAGAATGCATCTTTTTTATTCGCCACAAATGGATTTTTACAACCATCGATTACAATTCAATGAAAATGCGTATATTCGCATCTCGGATTATGATAAGACAGACAATACCATAAATAACTCAATCCAAATAAAATGATGAAAAAACAAATGCTTATCTCCCTGCTGGCCTTAAGCGGACTGGCAGGAGCAAATGCCGACGAGGCACGGTTACTCCGTTTCCCCGCAACCAATGGGACGGAAGTAGTCTTCTCCTATGCCGGCGACCTTTACAAGGCGCCTTTGACAGGAGGCGAGGCACAACGACTGACATCGCACATCGGTTATGAAATTTTTCCCCGTTTCTCTCCGGACGGGAAATCCATTGCCTTCACGGGAGAATACGACGGCAACCGTGAGGTCTATCTGATTCCTGCGGATGGAGGTGAGCCACAACGGTTGACTTACACTTCGACCAACGAACGCGATGACGTGGGCGACCGTATGGGACCCAACAACGTAGTAATGACGTGGACAAGGGACGGACGGGTGGTCTATCGCAACCGCATCGGTGACGGTTTCCAAGGCAAATTGTGGAGCGTTTCGCGACAAGGCGATATGCCCGAAGCGTTACCCTTGCCCGAAGGCGGCTTTTGCAGCTATTCACCGGATGGGAAACGACTGGCTTACAACCGTGTGTTCCGCGAATTCCGTACCTGGAAGTACTATCGAGGCGGTATGGCCGATGACATCTGGATTTATGACCCGGCTCAAAAAACGGTGGAAAACATCACCAACAACGTGGCGCAGGACATCGTGCCGATGTGGATAGGCGAAGAAATCTTCTTTATTTCCGACCGAGACAAGACGATGAACATCTTTGTCTACAACACCCGCACGAAAACGACCGAAAAAGTGACCAACTACACGGACTACGATGTGAAATTTCCCAGTACGGACGGGCAAACCATCGTTTACGAACACGCAGGTTTCCTCTATCGGTTAGACCCGAAAAACCGCCAGGCGGAACAAATTCACATTACCTTAAATGCTGAAAACATATATGCGCGCCCCGAACTGAAAAGCGTGGCGAACGACATCCGTTCGGCAGGATTCTCGGCTGACGGTAAACGTTTGGCTATCACTGCAAGGGGCGAAGTGTTTGACGTACCAGTGAAGGAAGGTGTGACGCGCAACGTCACCCGTACGCCCGGCGCCAATGAACGTGGTGCTGACTGGAGTCCCGACGGTAAATTCATCGCCTACATATCCGACCGCACAGGCGAAACCGAAATCTACCTGCAACCCTCGGCAGGAGGAGAACCCATCCAATTAACAAGCGGAAACGACACATACATCCGCCAACTGCAATGGAGCCCGGACAGCAAGACCGTGCTCTACACCGACCGGAAGAACCGCATCGTGACCATAGACGTGGCCTCGAAAACCAAGAAGACCGTTATGCAAAATCCGGAAAGTGAATTCTATGAAGTCTCTTTCTCACCGGACAGCCGTTGGATAACTTACACGAAACCCGCCCATAACCAGATGTCCGTGGTTTACGTCTATAACCTGGCCGAAGGCAAAGAATATCCTATCACAGAGAAATGGTACAACTCATCCGCGCCTACATTCAGTACGGATGGGAAATACTTGGTGTTTGAGTCCGACCGCGACTTCAACCCCATCTACGGGCGGTTGGAATGGAACCATGTCTACACTCGTATGGGCGGCATCTACCTCGCCATGTTGCAAGCAGACACTCCTTCGCCTTTCCTGCCTCACGACGAAGCGGTGAGCGAGACAAGTCTTCGCAAAGAGGAGAACCCCAAGAAGGACAAAACTGACGCAACTGAAAAGAGCGAAAACCTATCAGTAAAGATTGACCCGGAAGGTATCGTAGCGCGCATTGTGAAACTCCCACTCGCCGCCGGGAACTATTACAACCTGTTTAGCAACGGGAAATGCGTATGGTATTACAACAACGGTACGACCCGTGCTTACGACCTCGAAGCCCAAGAAGACCATGTCGTTGCTGAAGGCGCACTGATGTTAGCCACCACGGGTACGGAGAAAGTGATGTTCTGGAAAGGCAATAAATTCTATATCGGAACGCTAAGTACCAATAAGGCTACGCTCGACAAGGCGGTAGACCTCTCCGACATGATAGCCCCCATTGATTATGAACAAGAGTGGGCACAGATATTCGATGAAGCATGGCGCGCCTATCGTGACGGCTTCTACATAGAAAATATGCACGGAGTGGACTGGAAAGCCATCAAAGAAAAATACGCCGTATTACTGCCTTACGTCAAGACACGTCTTGACCTGAACTATGTCATCGGTGAAATGATTGGCGAATTGGCTTGCGGACACGCCTATGTAAATCCGGGCGAGTATCCGAAACCCGAGCGTATCCCTATGGGATTGTTGGGCGCAGATCTGAGTCGTGACAAGAGCGGATTCTACCGCATAAACAAAATCATTCCCGGTGCCCCTTATAGCGAAAAGCTTCGTTCTCCGTTGACAGAGCCGGGCATAAACATCAAAGAAGGAGACTACATTACGGCCATAGACGGCATTTCTACCGCTTCAGTGAATAACATCTACCAACTACTCATAGGCAAAGCCAATGTACTGACCGAACTGAGTATAAACACGCAAGCATCGAACGACGGAGCACGCAAAGTGGTAGTTGAACCTACGGATAATGAATACCCGCTCTACCATTATAATTGGGTACAAAACAATATCCGCCGAGTGGAAGAGGCAACTAATGGACGCGTAGGATATATCTACATTCCCGATATGGGGCCGGAAGGGCTTAATGAATTTGCCCGTTATTTCTATCCGCAATTGGATAAGGAAGCGTTGATTATTGACGACCGCGCCAATGGAGGAGGGAATGTTTCTCCTATGATCATAGAACGTTTATTGCGTAAGCCATACCGTATGACAATGTCACGCGTATCTACACAAACAGGTACCATCCCTGACGCAACCCAATACGGCCCCAAGGTACTGCTTATCAACAAATATTCGGCTTCGGATGGTGACTTATTCCCCTGGAGTTTCAAAGCAAACAACCTCGGCACTGTGATTGGTACGCGTACATGGGGAGGTATCGTCGGCATCAGTGGCTCACTGCCCTATATGGACGGAACCGACATCCGAGTACCCTTCTTCACCAACTATGACGCAAAAACCGGCCAATGGATTGTAGAAAACCATGGTGTAGACCCTGACATCTTAATAGACAACGACCCCATTCAGGAACAAGCCGGAGTAGACCAACAGCTTGAAAAAGCTATTGAAGTAGCACTCCAGCAACTGAAAAACCGCAAGCCATTGCCTGGAGTTCCGGCACCACGCACATACAAGGATTTAGGACTGGAAGAGAACTGATTGAATAAACAAAAAGGAGGGTGTATAATAATTGGGAAATAGAACACAGAGACACAAAGACACAGAGAAAATATATTTGTAAATCAACAAAATAAAATCTCTGTGTCTTTGTGTCTCCGTGTTCTAAAGCATTTTGATACACCCCCTTTTTTATTTGATTACTCAATAGAAGCGGCTTCGGGCTAATCACCGAATAACCAACGATTGAGCCAACGGTTGACATACACATTAAGCACTGCACAACCTGCACCAATAGCCGCACCTGCCAACACATCAGACGGATAATGAACGCCTTCGTTCAGACGCGACACTCCCACGGAACATGCCCATAAAGCAGAAGGTGCTATGACATACCACTTGGGGTATTTGATACTCAAAGAAGTGGCCAACGCAAAAGCCGTCGCCGTATGACTGGAAGGGAACGATGGACTATCCTCATAACTATAAGGATGCACACGATCAGGCCAGCGTTCATAAGGGCGCTGACGGTCTACCATATATTTCATACCATATGTCAACACAAAAGCCCCCGCAACACTGGTGCCCACATACAAAGCATCTTTCAACAAACTTTTATCGTGCTTTGCCCAGGAAGCTAACGCCATTGCGACCGGAATACCTACAGCCACATATGGTTCTGACTTAGAAATGAATTTATTATAATTACGCACAAAATGTCCATCCCAACTATTTACCTTATGCGTTGCATTAATATCCCAATTTTGAGCAAACAAAACCAAGGGAAACAGTACAAGCCCAATCAAAAACAAATATTTTTTCATACGGTTACTTTTTTGCCTCAAAGATAGTACTTTAAAGGAACATAAAAAAACCGCCCAATAAAAATTGGACGGCTTATATCACTATTAAAAAGGAATAATTGAGATTTACTCAGCTTTAGACTCTTCTGCCGGAGTCTCAGTTGCAGGAGTTTCTGCAGCAGGAACTTCAGTTGCAGGAGCAGCTTCAACCGCACTCTTCTTAGAAGAACGACGAGTACGAGTAACCTTCTTCGCAACTTTATCCTTAGCCATATTCTCGTTGTAATCAACAAACTCGATGAAACACATATCTGCATTGTCTCCCAGACGCTTACCGGTCTTAATGATACGAGTATAACCACCCGGACGATCAGCAATCTTCACAGAGATTTCCTTAAACAATTCAGTTACAGCATATTTATCCTGCAAGTAGCTAAATACAACACGACGAGAATTAGTCGTATCATTTTTAGACTTGGTTATCAACGGCTCAACGTACTTCTTCAGAGCTTTAGCCTTAGCAACGGTCGTAGTGATTCTTTTGTGCTTGATCAAAGAGCAAGCCATGTTAGACAGCATAGCACCTCTATGAGAAGCAGTACGACCCAAATGGTTGAATTTCTTATTATGTCTCATTGTTTATTCTTTATCTAATTTATATTTAGAAATATCAGTTCCAAACGACAGATTCAGACTGTCCAGCAAATCATCAAGCTCGGTCAGCGATTTCTTACCGAAATTACGGAACTTAAGCAAATCGGTCTTGTTGAATTGAACTAAGTCACCCAAGGTCTCCACATCAGCAGCTTTCAAACAATTAAGAGCACGGACAGAGAGATCCATGTCAACCAACTTCGTCTTCAACAATTGACGCATATGCAATACTTCCTCATCAAATTCTTCATTGCCATCCGCATCGTTATTTTCGAGCGTAATCTTCTCGTCAGAGAACAGCATAAAGTGATAAATCAGAATCTTTGCAGCTTCCTTAAGCGCCTCTTTCGGGTGAATGGAACCGTCGGTAGTAATCTCAAGTACAAGTTTCTCATAATCGGTTTTCTGTTCTACACGATAATTCTCAACCTGGTACTTAACATTACGTATCGGAGTATAAATCGAATCGATAGGAATTACGTTCACATCGGTACAATAGTCCCTGTTCTCATCAGCAGGTACATAACCACGACCTTTGTTAATCGTAATATCGATTTGCATAGTAGCTTTTGGATCTAAATGACAAATAACTAATTCAGGATTTAACACTTCAAATCCAGTCAGATACTTACTTATGTCACCTGCCTTAAATTCACTCGAATTCTCAATCGTAATACTTACTTTTTCACTCTCGAATTCTTCTACAACTTGCTTGAAGCGAACCTGCTTCAAGTTCAAGATAATGTTAGTAACATCTTCTTTTACACCAGGGACGCTGGAAAATTCATGCTCAACACCCTCTATCTTTATAGTAGTGATGGCAAAACCTTCCAATGAGGAAAGGAGGATACGGCGTAATGCATTACCCACAGTAATACCAAAGCCAGGCTCCAACGGACGAAACTCAAATTTGCCGAATTTCGAATCCGCTTCCAACATTAAAACTTTATCAGGTTTTTGAAATGCTAATATCGCCATGAAATCAATTATTTATTTAGAGTACAATTCTACAATCAAATGTTCCTTAATATTCTCAGGAATGTCAGCTCTTTCAGGTACATGCAGCAATTTACCAACCTTAGAATTGTCATCCCATTCCAACCAAGGATATTTGCTGTGATTAAAACCAGCCAAAGAATTAGCGATTACTTCCAATGATTTAGAACGTTCGCGAACACCAACAATCTGACCCGGCTTCACCGAATAAGAAGGAATATTAACCACTTCACCATCTACGGTAATATGTTTGTGACTAACCAATTGACGGGCAGCCGCACGCGTGGGAGCAATTCCCAAACGGAAAACAACATTGTCAAGACGACGTTCCAGCAACTGAAGCAGGATTTCACCTGTAATACCCTTCATCGCAGCTGCCTTCTCAAACAAATTGCGGAATTGTTTTTCCAAAACTCCATAAGTATATTTAACTTTCTGCTTCTCGCGAAGTTGCACACCATACTCTGAAGTTTTTCTCTTTCTCGAATTTCCGTGCTGTCCTGGAGGATAATTCTTCTTAGACAAAACCTTATCTGCTCCAAAGATACCTTCACCGAATTTACGGGCTATTCTTGATTTTGGTCCAATATATCTAGCCATTTTCTTTTAAATATTAAATTGTTTAATCATGAACTTAATTTGTTGCAGCCGCGATTGCAGAGAAGAATAATACAATCCAATAACAAAATCAAGTTTCATTCGTTGTAATAAAGGT
Organism: uncultured Bacteroides sp.; assembly: GCA_944320735.1. GTDB lineage: Bacteria > Bacteroidota > Bacteroidia > Bacteroidales > Bacteroidaceae > Bacteroides. The sequence goes on from CALUIQ010000217.1 coordinate 15,360, forward strand.
AAATCTTAAACTCTACGTCTCTTAGGAGGACGACAACCATTATGCGGCAACGGAGTTACATCTATAATTTCTGTAACCTCAATGCCTGCTCCATGCACGGTTCTGATAGCAGACTCACGTCCATTACCGGGACCTTTCACATAAGCTTTTACCTTTCTTAAACCAAGATCATAAGCAACTTTTGCACAATCCTGGGCAGCCATTTGAGCTGCATACGGAGTGTTCTTCTTTGAACCTCTAAACCCCATCTTTCCGGCAGAAGACCAAGAAATTATCTGACCTTCACTATTAGCCAGAGAAACAATAATGTTGTTGAATGATGAATGAACATGCAATTGTCCATTTGCATCAACCTTTACATTTCTTTTTTTTGCTGCAACTGTCTTTTTTGCCATATCAACAATTATTATTTAGTAGCTTTTTTCTTATTAGCAACGGTTTTCTTCTTACCCTTACGAGTACGAGCATTATTCTTTGTGCTCTGCCCTCTAACAGGCAAACCAATACGATGACGAACACCACGATAGCAACCAATGTCCATCAAACGTTTAATGTTCAATTGAACTTCGGAACGAAGATCACCTTCCACCTTATACTCAGCGCCAATGATCTCACGAATCTTAGCAGCCTGATCGTCAGTCCAGTCTTTTACTTTTAAATCTCTGTCAACACCTGCTTTATCCAAAATCTTTGCAGAACTACTGCGACCTATTCCATAAATATAGGTCAACGCAATTTCCCCTCTCTTATTCTGAGGCAAATCGACACCAACTATTCTTATAGCCATATACTAAATTATTTTTTTTGCAAAAATAATAATATTATCCTTGACGTTGTTTA
>CALUIQ010000218.1 GCA_944320735.1 uncultured Bacteroides sp.
TCCTCCGGCGAGTTCTGGTCCATCGGCGTATTGGCCGTCGAACGGATGACGATAAGCGCATAGGATGAATAGCCGATGACCATCATCAGCGTACACAGCAGGCTGGTGTTCAGCGTGCGAGCACTGACACGGTATTTTTCCTTTATCTTTCCCTGCGTCCGAGGGTTCAGATACAGCCACAATAGCCCGATGACCACCAGTCCTATGACAACCGACCACGTCCCATGCCCATAGAAAGGAATGCCCAGCATGGCAATGGTCAGTACAAACGACAAAGCCATGCGCAACTTATTGCGCTCCGTATAACTCTCGTAGATACCCCATACGAGGCAAGCTGCCAACAGCACCACATAAACAATGACTCCGCTATTGAAAGGCATGCTCAACGTATTGACGAACAGCAGTTCGAACCATCCGCCCACTTTCACGATGCCCGGCACGATGCCATAGAGCACTACGGCTACCAACACCATGGAACCCAACAATGCCAGCAAAGAGCCTTTCGCATTGGCATTGGGGACTTTCTTATAATAATATACTAACACGATGGCAGGCAAACAAAGCAAATTCAGCAGATGGACACCGATGGAAAGCCCCGTCAGATAGGCTATCAGAATGAGCCAACGGTCACTATGCGGCTCGTCCGCCACGTCTTCCCACTTCAGAATCAGCCAAAACACCACGGCGGTAAACAGCGACGAGAAGGCATACACCTCGCCTTCTACGGCTGAGAACCAAAATGTATCGCTGAACGTATAGACCAACGCACCCACCAGTCCGCTGCCCATCACCGTAATCAGTTGTCCGCGGGTAATGTTGTTTTCGTCCTTGATGACCAGTTTGCGCACTAAGTGCGTGATGGTCCAGAAGAGGAACAAGATGCACGCCGCACTCATCAGCGCACTCATACAGTTCACCATACGCGCCGCTTCCGAGGCACTTCCGCCCAGTTGGGTGAAGAAGTTGGCCACCAGCATAAAGAAAGGTGCTCCGGGCGGGTGTCCTACTTCCAGTTTATAGCCGGTCGTGATGAATTCTCCGCAGTCCCAAAAACTGGCGGTCGGCTCGATGGTCAGCAAGTAGACCACGGCCGCGATAAGAAAGGTAATCCAACCCGTCAGGTTGTTTACAAGCTTGTACTGTTTCATTCTTTTTAATGTGAGATATAACGTTATATAACGTTGCCCCTCGGAGCAACAAGGCGCAAAGATAAACATTTCGTAGCGAACTCTACGGAACTCTTCCAAATATTAGGATAAGTTAAAAGATAATCCACAAAAAATAGAATAAAACCAATGCCGTCATTCTAACATCTTATACAACCGTTCACCCAACAAATCGGCCGGCCCCAAGTCCATCTTTTTGCGAACGGATTCCCAAAGGACTTTCAGCTCTTCCGGCGAAAGGCTGGTCCAACGAGTGATGTCCGCTTGACTGCTTTGCAGAACCGTGAGCATACACAACAATTCTTCCGTGAAGGTGATTCCCGGTATGGATTTCCGCAAGTTATCTTGAAATTCAGGATAATAAAAAGTAAACACTTGGCGAAATACGGTCTCCCGCTCGCCCGACAAGAATGGGGCAGGATTGTGTGTGGATTCTTCCGAAATCATCTCGCGCAGTGCGTTACACATCTCATAGGCATTAATCAGCATCGTCATAGGCGGTCTTTTTTATTCTATTATTTTTCACGAGTCAAATGTAATACATAAAGGAGATATTGGTACAGATTGCCAATATACAATTCAATATACGACTTATTAACCTGTTCAAAATCAAACCCAAACTATTTTGTTAAAACTGGAAAGAATATATGGAACTAACAAGAGAACCTTTATCTTTGCCACGTAAAAAACATCATTCAACCAATGAAGACACCTTATATAATCATTCTGTATTGCTTGCTGTTGGCGTCTTGCTCCCTTCGGCAAGAAGCACCGATAGACAAGAATAGTTTACCTTGGAAATCGGTCAATGAAAAACTCCTTACGCTCCGGAAAGAAGGAAAGGTACCAGAAGCGTTAACGGTTTCACGAAAAGAACTTCCCCGCTTGATAAAGGAAATCGGGCGAACTGAGTCGTATGATTCGCTTCTGTCCCAAGCCCGCTTGATGGCGGACATCTGCTATGATTCTTATATGAACGCCCGCCAGTTCCGTGCCGGCCTGGCATTCATAGACAGCATAAGTGCCGACACTTTATGGCAGAAGCATTTCACTTACGAATCGTTGCATTACCGAGCGACCCTTCATCAGATGTTGGGAGACAACGAAGAAGCGATCCAATTGGCAGACGAATATCTGGCTTTGCCGAGGAATCCGGACAATAGCCGTTTCATCCAGCAGGCTGAGGCCATCAGCGGTGTATATATGTATTGTGGGAACGACGTGCCGAAGGCCATCGAGCTGTTGGAGCAGGCCATCAAAGCTTACGAGGCGGGAGGCCGTTTCCGCAATATGGTGCGCATCATTTCCCGGTTGGGCATTTATTACCGGCTCACGGGGCAATATGAAAAAGCCGCCGCAACCAACCAACGAGCCATCACCGAATATACGGACAATATGCCTGCCCAAAATGTAGTCATCGCCTATGGCGAACAGGCCAACTTGTATGGCGAACTGAGTATGTATGAGCAGGCTTTGGAAATGAACGAATTGGCGCGTAGCTATTCGGTGCGTCAGGACAGTTTCGGACTGGGTGACCTTTATCGATACCGCGCCCAGATTTTTCGCAGATTGGGAAACCGGGATTCCGTCTTTTATTATTTGCGTTTAGGCGAACAGGCTTCTCTCGCCCAGCACAGTTTCAAGGGAGTGTTTGTCAACCGGGTAAGCACGGCCGATGCCTATTTGGATTATCCGGACTCGGTGCAAAAGGCTTTGCAACTGACCCAAAGCATCTGCAAGGACAGCCTTCGTATGCCGCCTTGGGCAAGAGCCCAACTAAAACTGCATATGGGACGCGCCTTGATGTTAACGGGCGATGACAGGCAAGGGGTGTCGCTTGTCCGCAACGCCGCACAAGAACTTGGACGCATGGGTATGACGGAGGAAGAATACAATGCTAACTCCATTTTATTGGATTATTATAGTTCGAAAAGCCGAAACACGCCTTTGGGATATTACTACGACCGATGCCACCTTTTTGCCGACTCCTTGAAACAGTCTGAAATTATGCGTGCCGTAGCCGCCGCCAATATCCGGTTCGATACGCATCGCAAGGAGAAAGAAAACATGTTGCTTTCCGCCCAATTGGATTTAGAGAAACAAAAACTCTCTTACAACATCATCATTTCCATCATCCTATGCCTGCTGTTGGTGTTGTTTGTGGCTTATTATCTTTTCCGGCGTAAAGTACACTTACAAACCATAGAGAGCAACCGGCTTGAGATACAGCGGCTTATCACCCACCAACAGGAACTGAACCGCCGCAACGAACAGTTGGGCAAGCAGATAGAAGAAGCGATGGCTACTAAAAACCTGGAAACCATCCGGCAGCTTACGGTGCAAAACATTCTCAGCAAAGAAGACGAACAAGCCTTCCGCCGTTCGTTTGCCGCGCTTTATCCGTCTTACTTGCCACGCCTGCGCGAACGTTTTCCCAGCTTGACGCGCAACGAGGAGTTGCTTGCCATGCTTATCGTCATCAATCAGAGTACGGACGAAATCGCACTTATCATCGGTATTAACCGCCAAAGTGTCAACGTCATCCGCTCACGGATGCGCAAGAGTATGGGGCTGTCTAAAGAAGAGTCATTGGACGACGTGTTGAAAAGCTTTTTATAAGAAAAAAGAAAAAGCCGTTCCCCAGAATAGACAAGATGGGAACGGCTTTTCTTGTTAGCGGCCTACTATTGTTCAGCACTTTGTCAGTAGGGCTGTATGCACTTGTTGAAAGCCAAGAGACGGACTTGGGCTTTCGTGTCCGGACCTCTTTTCGTTTAGTTTTCCCGGCAAATTCTTTTCAGAACTTGACCGGGAAAACTTCCACAAACAAACATAAACAGGGCTACTAATACTAACGTTTATTTTTCACTTGCTTTTTTATGTCTTCGGTTTTCGGTTTTGGTTAAGTCATTTCGTTTTTATTCAAGTTTATTACAACAAATACCGTGCCAAAAACGGAATTAAGCCCTAAGCACTTGATTAATAGTTTTATAAGATGAGAAGCTCATCAAAAGAGGAGTGAGGAATATTTGGGGAATTGTGGAGTATGCTGTAGAAATGTTCTACAGGACGTCATTCATATCATATAGCTTCAACTTATTATACAAGGTCTTACGGTCTATTCCCAACAATTGCGCCGCACGGCTTTTATTGTTTCCGGTCTGCCGCAAGGCTTCTACGATGCGACGCTTCTCTGTTTCTTCATCACGCAACGCGATGCCGGTCGCTACAGGAGTCGGAGCCGATTGTAGGTCCGCCAACTCGTTGGTCGTTATCAAGTCGCCCGTGGCCAGCAACGTCGCCCGACGGATGACGTTCTTCATCTGCCTCAAGTTTCCGGGCCAATGATAAGCCTCCATGACCTTGCACGCCTGTGCGTCAAAGCCCGCCACGTGCTTGCCCATCTCCAGGTTGGCCTTGTCCAAGAAGAAGTTGGCAAAAAGCAGGATGTCCTCCCTACGGTCTTTTAACAAAGGCATATAGAGAGTAAACTCATTGATGCGATGATACAGGTCTTCGCGGAAAGTCCCCTTCCCTATTTGTTGCTCCAAGTCTTCGTTGGTGGCCGATATCAGACGCACGTCTACCTGAATTTCTTTATTCGACCCGATAGGGCGTATTTTCCGCTCCTGAAGCGCGCGAAGCAACTGAATCTGAATTTCATAACTCAAGTTGCCTATCTCGTCCAAGAAGATAGTTCCTCCGTTTGCCTCCACAAAAGCCCCTGTCTTGTCATTCAAGGCACCGGTAAAAGCCCCCTTTATATGTCCGAAGAACTCAGAAGCGGCCAGTTCCTTGGGGATGGCGCCGCAGTCGATGGCAATGAAAGGCTTGTCAACCCGCTTGCTGAGCTGATGGATGCGGTGAGCCACATATTCCTTACCCGTTCCGCTGGCACCGTTGATGAGCACCGACATATTGGTAGGAGCCACCAAGCGGACATAGTTATAAAGTTGTTTGGCGGAGTCGCTTTCCCCTTCCAAGAAATCGGCTGGGGAGACCGCGGAAGTTTGTCCCGCCCCGGTCTTCCGCTTAGGGGCAAAGGTTGGGTCGCCCGCCTCGCTTTTCTTCAGGGCGTCTTCTATCTTCTTCAGCAATTCGTCGGGATTGATAGGTTTGGGCACATAGTCTGATGCGCCCAGCTTCATAGCTTGCACGGCCGATTGGATGTCTGCATATCCGGTCATAATGATGAGCGGTATCATACGCTCGTGTTTGATCAGCCAGCGCAGGATGTCTATCCCGTCATGGTCGGGCAGGCGAAGATCGGATAAAATCAGGTCAACAGCTTCCGTTTCAATCACTTTCCGGGCACGGGCAACGTTGCTGGCCGCATAGATTTGGTATCCCTTCTTGGTCAGCCAGGTTTTCAGCATGATGCCGTAAGTAATGTCGTCTTCTACAATCAAAATGGATTTCATTGCCTGATGTTTTTATCTTTTTCAGATACAAAGGTAATGGCTTTTGACTGATTTTAGTATATTTGCACACTTAAATTAAACAAAAAGCGAAATGAAAGGAACTGCAACTGTATTATTAACCCTGTTCGTATGCTGCCTGGCGGCATGCAAACCCGGACAAAAAGAGAATAAAAATATGAACGAAGAAACCAAACTGAAGATTGAAACAACGGCGGGCGACATCGTTGTCAAGCTGTACAACGAAACGCCAAAGCACCGCGAAAACTTTATCAAACTGGCGCAAAACGGGACGTACGAAGGCACTTTGTTCCACCGTGTCATCAAGGACTTTATGATACAGGCGGGTGACCCCGAATCGAAAAACGCGCCTAAAGGCCAAATGTTAGGCTCAGGCGATGTGGGCTATACCATTCCCGCCGAGTTTGTCTATCCCCAATATTTCCACAAGCGCGGCGCCTTGTCTGCCGCCCGTCAAGGCGACCAGGTGAACCCGGAGAAAGCGTCTTCCGGTTGCCAGTTCTACATCGTGACGGGCAAGGTGTACAACGACTCTACCTTATTAAATATGGAGGCACAAATGAACAACATGCGTTTCAACAATGCCTTCAACGCCTTGGCGGCCAAGCACGCGAAGGAAATCTACAAGATGCGCCGCAACAACGACCAGGAAGGACTGATGAACCTGCAGGACACCTTGATAGCCCAAGTAGAAAAACAAATGGCAGGCCAACCGGAGTTCCACTTCACGCCCGAACAGGTAAAAGCCTACACGACAGTAGGAGGAACGCCTCACTTGGACAACGAATACACCGTGTTCGGTGAAGTGGTGGAAGGTATGGACGTAGTGGACAAGATACAACAAGCTAAGACCGACCGCAACGACCGTCCGGAAGAGGACATCAAAATCAAGAAAGTCGAAGTGTTGGAAGATTGATTTATGGAGCATATCAACCGGCAGACTTTGGAGAACGGCTTGCGCTTGGTGCATCACGAAGACGCATCAACGCAAATGGTGGCGTTGAACATCGTCTACGATGTCGGTGCGCGCGACGAGCATCCCGACCACACGGGGTTTGCCCATCTGTTTGAGCACCTGATGTTCGGCGGCTCCTGCCATATCCCCGATTATGACACGCCGCTCCAGTTGGCCGGTGGCGAAAACAACGCCTGGACAAACAACGACATTACGAATTATTACCTGACCGTGCCCAAGGCGAACGTCGAGACGGGCTTTTGGCTGGAGTCCGACCGTATGTTGGGGTTGGACTTCAGCGAACGGAGCTTGGAGGTGCAACGGGGCGTAGTGATGGAGGAATTCAAGCAGCGTTGCCTCAATCAGCCCTATGGGGATATGGGGCACTTGTTACGTCCGTTGGCCTATAAGGTGCATCCCTATCGTTGGCCCACCATCGGTAAAGAGTTGTCGCACATCGCACAGGCTACGCTCGACGAGGTCCGCACATTCTTCTACCGCCATTATGCGCCCAACAATGCCGTACTGGCCGTAACAGGTAACATCTCTTGGCCCGAAACGGTGCGGCTCACGCAGAAATGGTTTGGCGACATTCCCCGGCGTGAAGTGCCTGTCCGGCATCTTCCCCAAGAACCGGAGCAAACCGAAGAACGCCGTCTGACGGTGGAACGTCCGGTGCCTGTCGATGCATTGTTTATGGCTTTCCATATGTGCCGCCGGGATGAACCGGATTATTATGCCTTTGACATTCTTTCCGACTTGTTGGCCAACGGCCGCTCCAGCCGATTGAACCAGCGTTTGGTACAGGAACGGAAATTGTTTTCCAACATCGATGCCTACATCTCCGGCTCGCGGGATGCCGGCCTGCTGCACATCAGCGGACGTCCCTCAGCCGGAATCTCGTTGGAAGAAGCCGAAGATGCCGTCTGGGCGGAATTAGATTTACTCCGCCACGAAGCCGTAGACGAGCGGGAATTGGAGAAAGTGAAAAACAAGTTTGAATCTACTTATATCTTCGGAAACATCAATTATTTGAACGTCGCCACTAATTTGGCTTGGTTCGAGCTGACGGGAAGAGCCGAGGACATCAACCGGGAAGTGCCCAATTACCGGGCTGTTTCCGTTGAGCGTTTACGCGAAGTTTCCCACCAAGCGTTCCGGCGGGAGAACGGCTCGGTGCTACAGTATCGCAGGCAAAGCATTTAGTGCAACAATGGAACGCAGATGAACCTTATTTCTTCCATTCTTTTTCCACCTCTTGCGGAATACGTATTGAAGTGTAAAGCTCGAAAATGGCGGCGATGGTGAGGCAGACAATCCACTCGTTGCCGCGGGTGAGCAACATCAGCGCGCCAGCCACAACCAAGAGCAACGCGCCCAATATCTGCTGGAAACGCAAACGGCGGATAACAGGGTTCTGCACCCGGGGACGTTCATTAATCTGTGCCAACGCCACCAAGATTGCACCTACCGTATAGACATACGGCGCCGCAGGCCAACCGGTAATGTAAACGGCTGCACCTACCAATACCATAACGGCACCTACGGTGAAAAGGGCGGGAAGTATTTGTTTCATTGCGGTATTTATTCTAAATCTTCTATATCTTCTTCAAACACATAAATATCTTCGTTGGGCTTCTTCATAAAGTATCTTTCGCGAGCCACACGTTCAATGGCTCCCGAATCCACCGCCAGCTCGTTCAAACGGCGCGTGCTGTGTTCAAAGTCCTCCCGATATTTGTTTATCTCGCTGCGCAGTTCGTTGGCTTCTTGATAAAGTTTCAGCCGTCGGAGAAGGCTGTTCTCATCTAGAAAGACAATAATGACACCAAATATCAACAACGTTATCAGATACTTGTGCCGACATATATGACGCCAAAATGAAACCAAACTATCCATAAATTTATCGTTGAATTCCCCTTTTATAGCATAAACTAAATATGATTACTTATTAATAATGTTTTGTTCGTTTTATGGTCGCAAAGATAGTGTAAATTCCCACTTACAGTACAATTATGAGCGACTATTTAAGCGAAGTAATGCTTTTTTTCGTACATTTGCAACAATCTAACTTAAGAACGCTGCAAACTGAGTATGGAAGACTATATCGTATCGGCCCGAAAGTACCGCCCCTCCACCTTCGAATCGGTGGTGGGACAACGTGCTTTGACTACTACCCTAAAAAATGCCATTGCCACCGGCAAACTGGCACACGCTTACCTGTTCTGCGGACCACGCGGAGTGGGCAAAACCACTTGTGCCCGCATCTTTGCCAAAACCATCAACTGCCTGCACCCTACCGCCGATGGCGAGGCTTGCAACGAGTGTGAGTCGTGCGTGGCGTTCAACGAGCAGCGTTCTTATAACATCCGCGAGCTGGATGCCGCTTCCAACAACTCAGTGGACGACATCCGCCAGTTGGTAGAACAGGTACGCATTCCGCCACAGATAGGGAAATATAAAGTATATATCATCGACGAGGTGCATATGTTGTCCGCTTCGGCCTTCAACGCTTTCCTGAAGACGCTCGAAGAACCGCCCCATCACGCCATCTTCATCTTGGCCACTACGGAGAAACACAAGATTCTGCCTACTATCCTCTCCCGCTGCCAGATATACGACTTCAACCGCATCCGGGTGGAGGACATTGTGGACCACTTGACTTATGTCGCTTCCAAGGAAGGCATTTCCGCCGAGCCGGAAGCGCTCAATGTCATTGCCTTGAAGGCGGACGGAGGTATGCGCGACGCCTTGTCCATCTTCGACCAAGTGGTGAGCTTTACAGGCGGGCAAATCACCTACCAAAGTGTCATCGACAACCTGAACGTTCTGGATTATGAATATTACTTCCGCCTGACCGACTATTTCTTGGAAAACAAAGTAAGCGACGCCCTGCTGCTTTTCAACGAGGTGCTGAACAAAGGTTTCGAGGGAAGCCACTTCATCACGGGGCTTGCGTCCCATTTCCGTGATTTGTTGGTAAGCAAAGCCCCCGTCACCCTACCCTTGTTGGAGGTTGGCGCCAGCATCCGCCAGCGTTACCAAGAGCAGGCGCAAAAGTGCCCGCTCCCCTTCCTCTACCGGGCCATAAAACTCTGCAACGATTGCGACCTGAATTACAGGGCCAGCAAAAACAAACGCTTGTTGGTGGAACTGACTTTGATACAAGTGGCGCAAATCACCTCCGGCGAAGAAGAAGCCATCAGTGGTGGGCGTAGCCCTAAGCAGAAGATTTCCCCCATATTCACTCCCCAAGCCACTCCCGCTGCCCAACCGGCAGCCTCATCGACTACGACACCGCAACCGGCAGTGCCTAAACCCGCCACGCCCCAACCCGCCGTACAATCCTCCCGTCAACCGGCCGTCCCCACCTCTACGGCATCCATCTTGGCCGGCAAGATAAAGGAAGAAAAGAAAATACCGGTAGTGAAGATGGGCGGATTGGGTATTTCCATCAAACACCAACCGCAGGCATCTGCCGAGCCGAGCCAAGCCCCGACTCCCCAAGCCGCGCAAGCTCCCGCTCCCGAAGAGGATTATCAGATAACCGAGCGGGACGTCAACTTCTATTGGCAGGAATACGCCAACAATATGCCCAAGGAGCAAGTAGCCCTTTCCACCCGTATGCACGCTATGCACCTCACCCTGCTGGACGCCACCACGTTCGAGGTCGTAGTGGACAACGAGCTTATCGCCAAAGAATTTATCTCTATAGCTCCTGACATAGAAACATACCTGCGCACCCGTCTGAAGAATCGAAAAATAACGATGAAAGTGCGGGTCAGTGCTCCCACCGAGAAAGTTCGCGCCTATAGCCGCGTAGAGAAATTCCAAATGATGGTCGAGAAGAACCAAGCCCTTCAGCAACTACGGGAAGAATTCGGCTTGGAGTTCTCTTAATGTGGAAGACTGTGAATTTTCTAATGTCCTACTGACTTTGTAGGCACAATATACTCGTATTAAAAAAGGTAGTAGTACTGACTTTGCCATTTCAGCTTACTTACTTTGCCAAGACAGCTTGCTGACTTTTACAACCGGGTTTTCAGATTGACCCCGGATTTTCGGAACACAGAGTCATGGAGACACGGAGTTTTTATTTTATCCTTCTTATAAATAAACTTCCCTCTGTGTTTAATAAAAAATAAATCTGCGTTATCCGTGTCATCTGCGGATGAAAAATCAGTCAACACACAGTCTGATAAATTATCATTTAATTTTGTACACTTACTTAATTACTTAAAAGTTTTCGCTTCTATCCAAAAAAAACTATTTTTGCATAAAATCTTTGTGAAAGAACAAAAATACGACCAAATATGAAATTTATCTCCTGGAATGTGAACGGGCTGCGAGCCTGCAAGGATAAGGGTTTTGAGGACGCTTTCCGGAAACTGGATGCTGACTTTTTCTGCCTGCAGGAAACAAAGATGCAGGCGGGCCAGTTGGACTTGTCGTTTGACGGCTATGCTTCTTATTGGAATTATGCCGAAAAGAAGGGGTATTCGGGGACGGCCATCTATACCCGGCACGAGCCTTTGAATGTAAGCTATGGTATCGACATCGAACATCACGACAAAGAGGGTCGTGTGATTACGATGGAATTACCGAATTTCTTCCTCGTGACAGTGTATACCCCTAATTCGCAAGACGAACTGCGCCGATTGGATTACCGTATGACCTGGGAAGACGATTTTCGGGCTTACCTGCTTTCGCTGGACGCGAAGAAACCGGTAATAGTCTGTGGAGACCTCAACGTGGCTCATCAGGAGATTGACTTGAAGAATCCTAAGACCAATCGCCGCAATGCGGGTTTTACCGACGAGGAGCGTGCCAAGTTCGGCACGTTGCTTGAGGCAGGCTTTTGCGATACTTTCCGCTACTTTTATCCAAACAAAGAGGGCGTTTATTCTTGGTGGTCCTACCGCTTTCGGGCTCGCGAGAAAAATGCCGGGTGGCGCATCGATTACTTCTTGGTGTCCAATCGTCTCTGCGACCGTCTTGTCGACGCAAAAATACATACCGACATCTATGGCTCTGACCATTGTCCGGTAGAAGTGGACATAAACCTTTAAATTTTGTACATTATTAATAAATATATATGGAAGATTAATACTCATCTCCATTTTATTTTTACTAATTTTGCATCGTGCTCGCTAACGAAGATCTTAGCGTGCCAATAATAAAAGAATAAAAAGAGAACAAGGCCCATGAAGACGAACTATGAAATCCGCTATGCGGCGCATCCCGAAGATGCCAAGCATTACGATACCCAACGAATCCGTCGTGACTTTTTGATAGAGAAGGTTTTTTCGCCGGACGAGGTTAATATGGTCTATTCAATGTATGACCGCATGATTGTGGGAGGTGCTATGCCGGTAGAAGAGACCTTGGCATTGGAAGCCATCAACCCTTTAAAGGCAGACCATTTCCTGACCCGCCGTGAGATGGGCATCTTCAATGTGGGAGGACCGGGAGAAGTGAAAGCCGGCAATGCGGTGTTCACCCTAAATTACAAGGAAGCCGTATATTTAGGTTCGGGTGACAGAGACGTAACGTTCCGTAGCCTCGACCCTGCTAATCCAGCCAAACTCTACTTCAACTCCACCACTGCCCATCGCAATTATCCTGACCGGAAAGTGACGAAACAAGACGCCATAGTAGCGGAGATGGGTTCCTTGGAAGGTTCTAACCACCGTTGCATCAACAAGATGCTGGTCAGCCAGGTGTTGCCTACGTGCCAACTACAGATGGGTATGACCGAATTGAAACCCGGAAGTGTGTGGAACACAATGCCTGCCCATGTGCATAGCCGCCGTATGGAAGCGTATTTTTATTTTGAAGTGCCCGAGGAACATGCCGTATGCCATTTTATGGGCGAGCCGCAGGAAACACGCCATATTTGGATGCGTGGCGAACAAGCAGTCCTGTCGCCAGAGTGGTCTATCCATTCGGCCGCTGCTACCCATCATTACACGTTCATTTGGGGAATGGGAGGTGAAAATCTGGATTACGGCGATCAAGACTTCTCCGAAATAACGGACTTGAAGTAAGCGTGAAACAACATAGGTTACAATTAGTACAGTTATATTTAACTTTAAAAGTTTAACAACATGAATCCTTATTTGAATTTTTCATTGGAAGGTAAGGTAGCCCTTGTAACAGGTGCTTCTTACGGTATTGGTTTTGCTATTGCTTCGGCTTTCGCAGAACAAGGTGCAAAAATCTGCTTCAACGACATCAATCAGGAGTTGGTAGACAAAGGTTTGGCTTCTTATAAAGAAAAAGGTATCGACGTTCACGGCTATGTATGCGACGTGACGGACGAACCCGCCGTACAGGCAATGGTAGCTCAGATTGAAAAGGAAGTAGGTCCTATCGATATCTTGGTAAACAACGCCGGTATCATCCGTCGTATCCCGATGCACGAAATGGCCGCTTCTGAGTTCCGTAAAGTGATTGACATCGATTTGAACGCTCCGTTCATCGTATCTAAGGCAGTATTGCCCGGTATGATGGAACGTAAGCACGGTAAGATTATCAACATCTGCTCTATGATGTCTGAGCTGGGTCGTGAGACTGTATCGGCATACGCTGCAGCTAAGGGTGGTCTGAAGATGCTGACTCGTAACATCTGCTCTGAGTATGGTGAATACAACATCCAGTGCAATGGCATTGGCCCGGGTTACATCGCTACTCCCCAAACAGCTCCGTTGCGTGAGCGTCAGCCGGACGGCAGCCGTCATCCGTTTGACTCATTCATCTGCGCCAAGACTCCCGCAGGTCGTTGGTTGGATCCTCAAGAACTGACTGGTCCTGCTGTGTTCCTGGCTTCTGAAGCTTCTAACGCAGTCAACGGCCACATCCTCTATGTAGATGGTGGTATCTTGGCTTACATTGGCAAACAACCTAAATAATTTCGATTGATTTAGGATTTACCGGATAATGGATAATTGAGATATAGGATGGTGAGTCCTGATTTCAATTATCCATTTTTTGTTTTTCTTACACATACTATTATGATGAAAAAGATATTTATACTGCCTCTTGCCGCATTCAGTTTGTTGGCATGCCAAAGTAATCACGAAGTGACGGTTACTGTAGAAAATCCTTTAGGGACAGACCGTATGGGCGAAATTGTAGAAGTCTCCATGGAAGATGTTTCTGCCCGACTGAACCTGCCAGACACGGCGCAGCTTGTCATTTACGATGCCGAATCGCAGGAAGTGCCTTACCAGATTACCCACGATGGCAATCTGATTTTCCCCGCATCGGTCAGTGCCAATGCCACTTCTACGTACACCATTGCACAGGGTGTACCCGCAACGGTGACAGTACGTGCTTGTGGTCGCCAGTATCCTGAGCGTATGGATGATATGGCTTGGGAAAACGATGTTGTCGCTTTCCGTGCCTATGGTCCTGCCTTGCAGGCTAAAGGCGAACGCGGATATGGATACGACCTTTTCTTGAAACGTGGCACTACGGAACCTGTCCTTGAAGATTTATATGCCAAAGAACTGGATCCGACCAAATGGGAGAAGGTGAACGAATTGCGTAAGACCGACCCCAAGGCTGCCAGCGAACTGGTGAAATCTTTCTCTTACCATATTGATCATGGTTATGGAATGGATTGCTACGCCGTAGGCCCGACATTGGGAGCCGGTGTGGCTGCGTTGATGGCAGACGAAGCCATTGTTTATCCTTGGTGCTATAAGGATTACGAAATTCTGGATAACGGCCCGTTGCGTTTCAGCGTAAAGCTGACATTCAATCCGCAAACTGTAAAAGCCGATACGTCTGTAGTAGAAACCCGCGTTATCACTTTGGATGCCGGTTCGCACTTCAACCGCACCGCTGTTTCCTATCAGAACCTGAGCGAAGCGGCGCCTATTGTGGCAGGTATCGTGCTGCATAATGATGAGCCTGCAACCACTGCTCCGGACAAAGGCTATATGACATACACCGATCCTACCACTGGCACAGACAACGGCAAGTTGTTTATGGGAACCGTATTCCCTACCGCCGTACAGGATATGAAGACAGTTCTTTTCTCTGCCGATGAGAAAAAGCAGCGTAACAACGCCGAAGGTCACGTGTTGGCATACAGCACCTACGAACCCGGCTCTGAATATGTTTACTATTGGGGCTACGGTTGGGATCGTTCTGACATCGAAAGCATAGACGCCTGGAACAAGTACGTTGCCGATTTTGCAGACAGAGTGCAACATCCGTTGAAGGTTACCGTGAAATAACGGCAAGTGGTTTCAAGGTTGCCAATCCTTCTATAAAGGGGACTGTAGTACTTCTATAAAAGTACTGTAGTCCCCTCTATTGAAGTACTGCAGTACTTTCTATAGAAGGACTGGGATTATGTCTTTTCTCTTTGCGAACACCTGCCTGTTATTTATCCGTCCCCATCCAAGTCCATTTATGCCAAATGCGTTCCAACGGCCCTTGGCGGTGTTTGCCAAGCCACCACTCGCAGCACTTTACTTGCAACATAAATGTGAATATGCCGACAAGAAGGCTCAAGGTGTAGCCACAGTAAGGAGCGAGGTATAGGCCGAACGGGAAATAGATGGCAGCGCCGATGATGGATTGGGTGATGTAGTTCGTCAGGCTCATCCTTCCGTAAAAGCGCAGGTTGCCTACCGCCTTACTGAATTTCTCGTTTTGATAAAGAAGCACGAAGGAAGCAATCAATACGAATGTAAATGCCAGTTTCTGCCACATGTCGAATGCAGTCCCTGCTGTCTGCTGTATGATGGGGCTGTTTTGCATGATGAGTTCTTTCAGCGAATATAAGGGGGCAAACGCAATGGCTGAAACAATCAGAACCTTTGTCCATAAGCGGAAGTTATTCTCAGATGGGGCGAAGAGTTGTTTCCTGCCGATGTAGAAGCCCAGCAGGAACAATCCGGCAGTCTGGAAGAACCTGCCGGCGTTGACCGCCCACAGGAGGCTGGCTTTTTGCCCCAATGTGATATTTCCCCATAAGAATGCCCCGAAGTCTCCTGACTTGGTGTATTCCGCTACTTCTGCATACATCTCACCAACTTTTAAGTCGGGCAATTGGTGGGTAGGGTTCATCAAATTGGCCACATAATGGTACCACTCTACTGGTTGCAGCAAAAACAGGATGGCTGTTATGAGCAGGGCCTTGTCGCTCCAATTACGGGTAAGGAAGAGCACAAGCCCTACTACAACGAATAGCAACAGCACATCACCTGCGGGGAAAAAGGCGGCATTCAAAGTGGCAAATCCTGTCAATAAAACCAAACGCCACAGGAAACGGTATCCGAAATCCTTGCTCTGTTTCCGTTGGTTATTGCTTTGGATGTAGAACGTAAGGCCGAACAATAAGGCAAAAATGGCATACGCCTTGCCTGCGAAGAGGCTGAATACGGCATTGAATACCCCTTGATCCAATGTGTTCAGCCAACTTGGCGAGTCTGTCGGATAGACCGGAAAGATGAAATGTTCTACATTGTGAACCAAAATAATCGCCATTACCGCAAATCCGCGGAGAGCATCCACTACCTCGATGCGAGGCTTTTTCTCTAATATTTGATCCATTGTTATTTAGTAGATAAATGTACGTCCGAAAATAGTTGCAAAAATAAGAAATCTTATTTAATTCTGTCTTCTACTGATTCCCTTTATTCCTTCG
Organism: uncultured Bacteroides sp.; assembly: GCA_944320735.1. GTDB lineage: Bacteria > Bacteroidota > Bacteroidia > Bacteroidales > Bacteroidaceae > Bacteroides. The sequence goes on from CALUIQ010000218.1 coordinate 16,225, forward strand.
CAGATTTAAATATGCGGTATTGAGCGTTTGTTAATGCATTTATAATGAGTGAATTGTACCCAATTTGTTTATCGTTATTATTTAGAAAGCGAACAAATTAGCATAAAATAGGGGTAAAAGCGTTACAACGAATAGAGAAAAGCATTACTTTTGCCCGTGTAATTAGTACTAATCATTTAAAAATTAGAAGAAAATGGCTTACGTAATTAGTGACGATTGTATTGCTTGCGGAACTTGCATCGATGAGTGTCCGGTAGGCGCTATCTCTGAAGGTGACAAATATTCTATCGACCCCGAAGTTTGCACTGAGTGTGGTACTTGCGCAGATGTTTGTCCTTCCGAGGCTATCCATCCGGGAGCATAAATACAATTAATTAAGGGTTAAACAAAAAGAAGAGGGATGTGCCCCATAATAGGGCGTGTCCCTCTTCTTTTTTGCTATGTACGCTTGTTAGTCTTTGGCTTGGTGCACTGTCAGTTGCGGGAAGGGGAAGCCGATGCCTTTCTTGTTGAACTCGGCATAAATACGCTTGTTCATATCGAAATACACATTCCAATAGTCGGCATTCTTCACCCAGACACGTATGGCTACATTTACACTGCTGTCGGCCAATGTGTGCAAAGCCACAAATGGGGCGGGCTCGTTGAGGATACGTGAGTCGGTAGCCAGCAAATCGCGGACGGTACGTTCCACCAGTTCATAGTCTGTGTCGTATTCCACACCGATGGTCCAATCCACCCGGCGGAGTTCTTCGCGGCTGTAATTGATAACAGTCCCGCTACTCAATGCGCCATTGGGGATATAAATCACCTTGTTGTCAAAGGTGGTAAGAATGGTGTGGAAAATCTGAATCTCGCGTACGGTACCTGTTTCTCCTTGGCTCTCGATGACATCGCCCACTTTGTAAGGACGGAACAGCAGTACGATGAGGCCTCCGGCAAAGTTCTGCAAGTTGCCGGACAGAGCCATACCTACAGCCACACCGGCCGATGCCAGCAGGGCGGCAAACGAAGTGGTCTCTACTCCCAGCTTGCTAATGACGGCCACGATAAGGAGTACGGTCAGCAGGATGCTCACCAGGCTCTTGACGAAACTCTGTATGCTGGGGTCTACCTTGCGGCGTTCTAATATGCGTGCCACCAACTTGTTGAGAAACGAAATGAGGATGCGGCCGACGATGAAGATGAGGGCGGCGGCAAGCAGGTGGCTTCCGGCGTCTACGCCCCAGTCCCACAGTTTCTGTATTAGTTTCTCTACTTGGGTCAATTCTTCAGTCTTCGTAATCTCTGATAAATAACTGATCATAACTGTTATGCTATTTTAAATTATCATTCCCGTGTTAACAAATAATTCTTGAAGTCACTGAACTCTTTCGACAAAGGCACGCTTTGTTTTTCGCCTTGCATAAATGCCTGCAACTTGGCTGGGATGGTGACAGGCTCGCCGATGATACGTTCCACTGTGTCCTTAAACTTGGCGGGATGAGCCGTTTCCAAGAAGATGCCTTCTTCTCCAGGTTGCAATCCTTCGGTCAAGGCGCGGTAACCACAGGCACCGTGAGGGTCGAGCAAGTAGTGATGCTGTTGCCAAGTTTGTCGCATAGTTTCGGCTATTTGCTCGTCCGTGTAAGTGGCACCGCTGATGTCAGCGCAGATGGCCGTATGGTCTTCACCGTAGAGGTCAAGCACACGGGCAAAGTTACTGGGGGCTCCTACGTCCATAGCGTTGGCGATGGTAGCGATGGAAGGGCGTGGAGTGTAGATGCCCGTTTGCAGGTATTGGTAGAACACGTCGTTACGGTTGTTGGCGGCGATGAAGCGGCGCACAGGAAGCCCCATACGCTTGCCGAAAAGTCCCGCCGTGATGTTGCCGAAGTTGCCACTGGGCACGCATATCACTACATTGTCCGCCTTGCCAGCCTGTTTCAGTTGGGCATAGGCGTAGAAGTAATAGAAGGCTTGGGGCAGGAAGCGGGCTACGTTGATGGAGTTGGCGCTGGTGAGTTGCATATGGGCGTTCAGCTCTTTGTCCATAAAAGCGGATTTTACCAAAGCCTGGCAGTCGTCGAACGTGCCGTCTACTTCGATGGCGGTGATGTTCTGTCCCAAGGTGGTGAACTGCTTCTCTTGTATTTCGCTAACCTTTCCTTTGGGATAGAGTACATAGACGTGAATGCCTTCTACGCCTAAGAAGCCATTGGCTACGGCGCTGCCCGTGTCACCCGAAGTGGCTACCAGGACGTTGACCTGTTCTTTGCCTTCCTTGCGGATGAAGTAACCCAGCAGGCGGGCCATAAAACGGGCACCTACGTCTTTGAAAGCCAATGTAGGTCCGTGGAAGAGTTCGAGCGACCAGATGTGATCGCTTACTGGCATTAGAGGTGTATCGAACCGCAGGGTGTCGTACACAATGTCCTGCAATGTGTCGGTGGGGATGTCTTCGCCAAAGAAGGCGTCTGCCACACGGTAGGCTATCTCTTGGAAACTGAGCCGGTCTATCTCTTGATAGAAGTCATCCGGCAAAGACTTGATACGGTCGGGCATATAGAGTCCCTTGTCGGCGGCAAGTCCTTTCACTACGGCGTCTTCCAGGCAGACACCGCTTTCTTGTTTGTTCGTACTATAGTATTTCATACGTTTTCTATATTCATAAATTCGTTCATAAACTCGTCTTCTTTCATTAAACCGTAGCAACCGTCTTGTGCGGCCACTTCGTCAAAGGTCTGTACTTCATCCGGCACGATGCCCCGGTGCCAGATGAGGAACGGTACAGGTTCGGCGGTGTGCGTACGCAGTTGGCAGGGAGTAGGGTGGTCGGGTAGTACGGCGATGGCCACAGGCTCGTCCCAGTCCTTCACCGCTTCGTAGATGGGGCCTACGGCGCGGCAGTCCAAGTTCTCGATGGTGCGCATCTTTAAGGCTACATCGCCCTCGTGTCCGGCTTCGTCGCTGGCTTCGATGTGTAGGTAGACAAAATCGTCAGTGCGCAGGGCATCGATGGCGGCGGCGGCTTTGTTCTCGTAGTTAGTGTCGTAGAGGCCCGTCGCTCCTTCTACGGCGATGCGGCGCAGTCCGGCGTAATAACCGATGCCGTTGATAAGGTCTACGGCGGAGATTACTGCTCCCCGTTTGATTTGTGGATATCGTTGGGACAACGGTTCCATTTGGGGGCGATATCCTGGACTCCAGGGCCAAATGCTGTTGGCAGGGTCTTTGCCTTCGGCCTTGCGCTGCAGGTTGAGAGGATGATTCTCCAACAATGCTTGCGAGTGTAGGATGAGGTCGTTCAGTAGGTCGGCCGTTTGCCGGGGCGTCAGTTCGGCTCCTCCTTCGGGTGTGGTGAGGTCTTCCGTGCCAGGCATAGGTTTCACTAAAAGCGGACGCCAAGGCTTGAGGGGCACATCGTGGGGCGGTACGCACTCGATGCGTTTGTCCCCGCCGCGGATGACGAGCAGGTGGCGGTATTGCACGCCTGTATAGAATCGTACGCGGTCGTTGCCCAAGTGTTCTTGCAGGTATTTTATCAGAATGTCGGCTTCCGGGGTCGTGATGTGTCCGGCGGAGTGGTTTTTCAGCAGGTCACCTTCCAGGCAGACAATGTTGCAGCGCATAGCCATTTCTCCCGGCTGCAAGTCTACACCGATGCTGGCAGCCTCCAAGGCGCCGCGGCCTTCGTACACTGTTGGAAGGTCATAGCCCATAACGGACATATTGGCCACCTCACTGCCGGGGTGAAAGCCTGCGGGTACGGTCGTCAGCTTGCCCGTGCGTCCTTGCCGTGCCAGCAGGTCCATATAGGGAGTATGTGCTGCTTGTAGCAATGTCTTGCCTCCCAAGGATGGCACGGCCCAATCGGCCATACCGTCGCCCAAGATAATGATATGTTTCATTGTCGGTTCTAATTTATTCGTTCTTTAAAGATTTCCGTCACACGTTGGCGATACTCATAATGTCGGCAAAGACACCGGCAGCTGTCACACTGGCTCCTGCTCCGTAACCTTGTATCATCATAGGGTATTCGCGGTAACGCTCGGTGGTGAGCAGGATGATGTTGTTGCTGCCTTCCAAGTTGTAGAAGGGGTGCGAGGCATCTACGGCCTGTAAGCCTACACTGGCTTTCCCGTTCTCCAGACGTGCCACGAAGCGCCAATGTTTGTGTTCGGCTTCCAACACCTGGCGGCGTGCCTCGAAATCGGCGTCCAACGAGGGTACCCGTTGCCAAAACTCTTCCAGTGTGCCGTTGAAGAAGTCGTCGGGCACGAAGAGGTGTTTCTCTACATCTTCTTGCTCCAGACGGTAGCCTGCCTCGCGGGCGAGGATGACCAGTTTGCGGATGACGTCCTTGCCGCTGAGGTCTACGCGTGGGTCTGGTTCGGAGTAGCGTTCTTCTTGTGCCATACGGATAGTCCGGCTGAAAGGCACATCAGCACTTATCTTGTTGAAGATGTAGTTCAGCGTACCGCTCAGCACGGCTTCTATCTTCAGTATCTTGTCGCCGCTATGTATCAGGTCGTTGATGGTGTTGATGATGGGCAGGCCCGCGCCTACGTTGGTCTCAAAGAGGTATTTCACACCCTTGCGCCGTGCCGTCTGCTTCAATTCACGGTAGTTGTCGTAGGGCGACGAGGCGGCTATCTTGTTGGCTGCCACCACCGACACGTTGTGCCCCAACAGGTCTTTGTACAGGGCGGCAATGTCGGGGCTTGCCGTACAATCGACAAATACGGAGTTGAAAATGTTCATACCGATGATTTCGTTCAGCAAGACTGTCGGCGAGCTGTCCTTTCCTTTCTCCTTCAGTTCCTCGCGGTAGTGGTCGAGGTCGATGCCCGCGCGGGTGAAGAGGGACTTCGTGGCGTCGGCTATGCCCACCACGTTCAGTTGCAGGCCGTTCTCCTGCATCAGTTTCTGCCGTTGGCTGCGTATCTGCTCGATGAGGCTTCCGCCTACGGTGCCTATGCCACAGATGAAAAGGTTTAGCACCTGGTATTCGGAGAGGAAGAACGAGTCGTGTATCACGTTGAGCGACTTGCGCAATGAGCGGCTGTCCACTACGAACGAGATGTTGGTCTCCGAAGCCCCCTGCGCGCAGGCTATCACGTTGATGCCGTTACGCCCCAGCGTGCCGAACAGCTTGCCGGCGATGCCGGGGGTATGCTTCATATTTTCACCTACGATGGCTACGGTCGCCAGATTCTTTTCGGCTTGGATGGGAGAGATTTCGCCCATTTCTATTTCTTTTTGGAATTCTTCGGCCAGCACTTCACAAGCCAGGTCGGCGTCTGTGTTGCGCACACCGATGGAGGTAGAGTTTTCCGACGATGCTTGCGACACGAGGAACACGCTGATGCCGTTCTTTGCCAACGCCTTGAAGATGCGGTAGTTCACACCGATGACGCCCACCATACCCAAGCCTTGCACGGTGATGAGGCTGGTGTCGTTGATGGACGAGATGCCTTTGATGGCCTTGCTCTGCGGGTCGGACACCTTCTGTTGGATGACGGTGCCTTGCCCCTCAGGGTTGAAGGTATTTTTTATTAAGATAGGAATGTTCTTATGGCATACGGGGTAGATGGTGGGCGGGTAGACTACCTTGGCACCGAAGTTGCATAGCTCCGTGGCCTCCACATAGCTCAGTTCGCCGATGGTGTAGGCGGTGGAGATGACGCGCGGGTCGGCCGTCATAAAGCCGTCCACATCTGTCCATATTTCCAATGAATCAGCGTCAAGGGCGGCGGCAATGATGGCGGCTGTGTAGTCCGAGCCTCCGCGTCCCAAGTTGGTCACTTCGCCCGTGGTCTCGTCTGTGGCGATGAAGCCCGGCACGACCGTCCGTGGAGAAAGTTCTGCAAAAGCCTCCCTTACGAGGCTGTTTGTCAGCTCCTTGTCGAGGACGTGTTTGGAGAACTTCTTCTCCGTCTTGACAAACTGGCGCGAGTCCATCCACTTGGCTCCCGTGAGGCGTGCCACGATGAGCGAGGAGAGGCGTTCGCCGTAGCTCACGATGGTGTCGCTCGTCTTCTGCGAGAGGTCTTTTATCAGGTAGATACCCTGGAAGATGTCTTTCAGTTCACCCAATAGTTCGCCCGTCTGTCGCATCATATCTATGCGGTCCTGCTCTGCCGTAAATATGGTTTGCACCATGTCAATGTGCCGCGATACGATTTCGCGAAATCCTTCTTCGTAGGAAGCGTCGCCTTGGGCTGCCTTCC
>CALUIQ010000219.1 GCA_944320735.1 uncultured Bacteroides sp.
ACAGCTTACTTACTTGGCAAACGCAGCTTACTTGCATAAATCAACAAGAACCTCTATCTTTGCAATAACAATCTATTGATATGCATAAGGAAGTAATATGAATAAAAATATCTATTTCGTCAGCGGCATTGATACGGATGCCGGGAAGTCTTATTGCACAGCCTGGCTGGCGCGCGAACTGGCCGCTCAAGGGAAAAGTGTCATTACACAGAAGTTCATACAAACCGGAAACGTAGGTCATAGCGAAGACATCGACCTGCACCGTCGCATTATGGGCACCGGTTATCTGCCGGAAGACCAGGAAGGGCTTACCATGCCTGAAATATTCTCCTATCCGGCTTCGCCGGACTTGGCTTCGCGCATCGACCATCGGCCTATCGATTTCGCACGAATAGAGCAAGCTACCCAAGAATTGGCACGCCGCTATGACATCGTATTGGTAGAAGGAGCAGGCGGACTGATGGTTCCCCTACGGGACGAGTACCTGACCATAGACTACATTGCCGAGAAAGGATACCCGTTGGTGTTCGTTACATCGGGCAAGTTGGGAAGCGTCAACCATACGTTGCTGAGTTTTGAGGCCATCGCCCGCCGGGGCATCGAACTGCATACTTTGCTTTACAACCTCTATCCGGACGTGGACGACCCGACCATCCGCGATGACACCCGTTTGTATTTGCAGCGTTATCTGAGCCGCCATTTCCCGGCTTGCCGTTTTCTGGAAGTTCCTCGTTTGGACAAATAAAAGGCCCTTCCGGTGAATTCGTAGGTGATAAATGGGAATTTAGCTGTGTGTTCATTTTTCAGCCGCAGATGACACGGATGACGCAGATTCTTTCATTTTTAGGAGTAAGAAGGAGTTATGCCTTCGGCAAGAGTCAAAGGGAGTTAAAAGCCGATACCTTTTTTCTATTAGCCTATAACTCCGGGCGAAGCCCTAACTCCTTTTAACTCCCGATAACTCCTTAAAAAAATAAAATCCGTGTTATCCGCGTCATCTGCGGCTGAAAAATCATTATTTTTGCAGCGCATAAAAACAGAAAAGCATAATGGAAGCATTTGCATTCAACGCTGTCGAACAAGTCTTGCTGATTACTGCCGGGGGCTTGCTCGTCATTCAGGCAATCTATTACTTTGCCCTTTACAACCGCATCAACCTGCACAACCGGGCGGCACGCAAGAACGAACTGCGTTTCAACGACGAACTGCCCCCCATCTCCATCATTATCTGTGCGCATAACGAGACCGAGAATCTCCAACGAAGCTTGCCGGCCATGCTTGCGCAGGATTATCCGCAGTTTGAACTGATAGTTATCAATGATGGCGAAAAGAACGAGAACGAAACGTACTTAACCCAACTGGAGAACCAACATAAGAATTTGTACCACAGTTTTGTACCTAATTCCTCTCGTTACATCAGCCGCAAAAAGTTGGCTATCACCTTAGGCATTCGTGCCTCGCACTATGATTGGTTGGTGCTGACCGAAGCCAACTGCCTTCCGCAAAGCAATCAATGGTTGCACTTGCTGGCCCGCAATTTCACGTCACGCACCGAAGTCGTATTAGGTTATAGCGGTTATGAACGGGGGAAAGGATGGCTTCAAAAGCAAGTGGCTTTCGACAACCTCTTTACTTCTATGCGCTATTTGGGGTTTGCATTAGCCGGAAGTCCTTATATGGGTATCGGGCGAAATTTGGCCTATCGGAAATCGCTATTTTTCGACCAGAAAGGATTCTCCGCCCACCTGAACCTGCAACGGGGAGACGACGACTTGTTTATCAACCAAGTGGCCACTTCTGAAAATACCCGCGTAGAAACTGACCCTGCCGCCGTCGTACGTATGTTGCCATTAAGACGTAAACGCGATTGGAAGGAAGAAAAAATAGGGTATGCCTCTACTGCTCCTCTATACAAAGGCATACACCGTTGGCTCAACGGTTGGGAAACGACTACCCGTTTGTTGTTCTACGCAGCTTGGATGGCTACGGTAATCATCGGCATCCTTCACGCACACTGGTTGGTGGCAGGCATTGGCCTGTTGCTGTTCCTTGCAAGGTTTACCATGCAAGCCCTCATCGTCAATCAGACAGCCAACAACCTGAATGAAAAGCAGAGTTACGCCTTCTTGTTGCCGATATTCGATTTTCTACAACCTTTGCAATCGCTCAACTGGAAGTTGCGCTACCAGTTCCGTGACAAACGGGAATTCTTAAGAAAGTAAGCAGAATCATTCGTAGCGCATGGAGTCGGCCGGACGTATGCGGGTTATGAGGTAGGAAGGGCCTATCAGCATCCCGACGGAAGCCAACAGTGTACCAACATTAAGCAGCAGGAAAAGTCCCAAATTGAAAGAGACGGGCACTGTATCCATATAATAGGTAGAAGGATCGAGCTTGAAAACTCCGCCATAACGCTGCAAAAAATAGAAAGTCAAACCAATGACATTTCCCCACAGCATCCCCCTGCCTATCAAGAACGCTGCAAACCAAAGGAACAAGTGACGTATGGTCCGGTTGTCGGCTCCCAATGACTTCAACACCCCAATCATGGACGTACGTTCAATGATAAGGATAAGCAAGCCCGAAATCATCGTGAAGCCCGCCACGCCTATCATCAACACTAATATCACCCAAATGTTGACATCCAAAATGCCGAGCCAGGCAAAAATACCCGGATTGAGCTGCTCAATGTTGCGCACACACAGCTCTTCTCCCGCACGACTTTCTCTCTTTTGCAGTTGGTCGCCTATGCGCCAAGTGGCTTCATCCAAGCATCCATAGTCATGCAACGTCAGTTCCAGTCCGCTTGCCTGCTTCGTTGTCCACTGGTTCAGGCGGTTCACCGTATAGATATCAGTCATCAAAAACAGGTTGTCATATTCCGACAGGTCGGTCTGGTAAATGCCCGCTATCAGCAACCGGCGGGCACGGATGTTTTCTTGGAAGAAATACGTATCTATCTTATCCCCTAACTTCAGTTTCAGCTTATCGGCCAATGCCCGCGAAAGTACGACCTTGTTGGAAGAAGTCGTATCACTGAATGAAGGGAACTCCCCCTCACATAAATGCTCCTTCAAGAAACCGGCATCGTATTCAGGACCGACGCCTTTCAACAGAATGCCTTGAAAGGCATCGGCCGTTTTTATCATCCCTGCCTTAGTGGAATAACGCTGCACATGGCTGATGTCGGCATCGGCCTTCAACGTATGCCACAACGTGCTGTCTACCGGAATGGGAAGTGATTCATAAAAAGTCGTGGCATTCAGGTTGCTCACTTGCAGGTGGGCACCAAAGCCCACAATCTTGTCACGCACCTCTTGCTTGAAGCCCACAATGACAGACACGGCAATCATCATGACGGCCAACCCGATGGCTATGCCCCACATGGCTATCCACACAGCCGGACGCGACACCTGCGCTCCTGCGGCATCCTCCCCCTTGTAAATGCGACGGGCTATGAACAGTGCCAGACTCATCGTTCTCTCTTACTCGGTTCTGCCCGGATAAGCCTCCAAAGCCTTTTGCAAGACAAACAAAGCACGGGTCAAATCTTCTTTCTTCAGCACATAAGCGATGCGCACCTCGTTACGACCTGCCCCTGGTGTGGTATAGAAGCCCGAAGCGGGTGCCATAAACACGGTCTGACCTTCGTACTCAAAGTCGGACAGACACCACGCGCAGAATTTTTCAGAATCATCTACCGGCAATTTGGCCACCGTGTAAAAAGCGCCCATAGGGATAGGCGAATAAACGCCCGGAATACGGTTCAGCCCGTCAATCAAGCATTTGCGGCGTTCTACATATTCGTCATACGTATCGCGCAAATAATCCTCTCCCGCATCCAACGAAGCTTCGGCGGCTATCTGTCCAATCAAAGGAGGACTGAGTCGGGCCTGGCAGAACTTCATCACCGCATCACGGATTTCCTTGTTCTTCGTAATCAACGCCCCGATGCGGATGCCGCACTCCGAATAACGCTTCGACACCGAGTCGATAAGCACCACATTCTGCTCGATGCCTTCCAAGTGGCAAGCCGAGATGTAGGGCGAACCGGTATAGATGAACTCCCGGTAGACCTCGTCCGAGAAAAGGAACAAGTCGTACTTCTTCACCAAGTCTCGTATCTGGTTCATCTCCCGCCGAGTGTACAAGTAGCCGGTCGGATTGTTGGGATTGCAAATAAGGATGGCGCGCGTATGGTCATTGATCAATTCCTCAAACTTTTCCACTTTGGGCAGCGAGAAGCCTTCCTCAATGGTCGTGGCGATGGTACGGATTTTCGCTCCCGCTGAGATGGCAAAGGCCATATAGTTGGCATAAGCCGGTTCGGGCACAATGATTTCATCCCCCGGATTCAAACAGGCCAAGAAAGAGAACAATACCGCTTCCGAACCGCCTGCCGTGATGATGATGTCATCCGCCGTCAAGTGAATGTTATACTTCTCATAATATCCCACCAACTTTTCCCGATAACTGCGGTAGCCTGCACTGGGACTATACTCCAGCACTTTCCGGTCGATGTTACGAATGGCGTCAAGCGCCACTTGCGGAGTGGGCAAGTCGGGCTGTCCGATGTTGAGATGAAACACTTTTATCCCTCTTTGTTTGGCCGCGTCAGCCAAAGGGCTCAATTTTCGGATGGGCGAAGCGGGCATCTCTGTGCCCCGGATTGATATTTTAGGCATGAATCTTTCTTCTGTTTTTTCCGTTAAACAAATTGATTTGGGGAGCAAAAGTAGCACAATTATTTCAAAAAGTAAGGCTTTAGGAACAAAAAACTTTAAAATCCTTATTGAAGCTAAAAAAACTACGTGAATCGGAAATAATCCTCTATCTTTGGAACAACAACTTAAAAATGCTATGATGACTATCAACTTGATAACATTTGCCTCGCATCTGCACAAGCAGTCCACCATTTACAGTTCACACGAAGTAATACTCACGGAACTGGAAAAATATTTTAGTCTCAACTTCGTCAATTATGAGGAAATGAACCGTTTGAAGCCCGATGACTTCTGCCTGGTATTCATCGCCAGTGGTGGTGTGGAGCGGATGGTCATACAACACTTCGAACAGCTTCCCCGCCCTACCGTCATGCTGGCCGACGGTATGCAGAACTCTTTGGCCGCCGCTTTGGAAATATCCTCCTGGCTGCGCGACCGGGGGATGAAAAGTGAAATACTGCACGGCGAGCTGACCGAAGTGGTGAAACGCATCTTCGTGCTCTACAACAACTTCAAGGCGCAACGCAGGCTCTATGGCTCACGCATCGGCGTTGTCGGCACTCCGGCTCCTTGGCTCATTGCAAGCAACGTGGATTATCTGCTGGCCAAACGCCGGTGGGGAATCGAATACATCGACATTCCCATCGAACAGGTAACCGCCTTGTACGCCAAAGTCAAAGATGACGAAGTGGGTGAAGAGAGCGTGGAGTTGGCCGCCAAAGCATTGGCTTGCCGCGAAGCCCAGCCCGAAGACCTGATTAAAGCCATGCGGTTGTACAAGGCATTGAAAATGATTGTGGACGAACACAAGCTAACTGCACTGACCCTAAGTTGTTTCCGCCTCACAGAGCTAACGGGAGTCACCGGTTGCCTGGCCTTGGCCCTGCTCAACGACGAAGGCATTGTAGCCGGTTGTGAGGGCGACCTGCAATCCATCTTCACCATGCTTTCCGCCCACTCCCTGACAGGGAAGTCGGCTTTCATGGCCAATCCCTCCATGATCAACGCACGCACCAACGAACTGGTGCTTAGCCACTGCACCGTAGGACTGCAACAAACCGAACAGTTCATCCTGCGCAGCCACTTCGAGACCAACCTCAGCATCGGCATCCAAGGTATTCTGCCTACGGGCGATGTCACCCTCATCAAATGCGGAGGCGAAAGCCTGGATGAGTATTACCTGACTACGGGCACGCTGACGGAGAACACGAACTACATCAATATGTGTCGCACCCAAGTACGCATTCGCCTCAATTCGCCCGCCGACTACTTCCTGCGCACTCCTTTGGGCAATCACCACATTCTGTTACAAGGCAATTACGAAACCATGATTGATGAGTTTTTCCAAGTGAACGGATGCCGAAGAGTGGAATAAAATAAGGCCTTATTCAATCTGCCTGCATAAAAACTCGGGGATTTTATATACCTTTGCGAAGTTTTTATAAGAAAAGATAGGTATGAAGAAAGAAAGCCAAGTGATATTTGAACGTAACGTTGTCGAATTCGTCACCGTAGCCGCAGAGTTCTGCCGTTACCTGGAGGAAGCCGAAGGCGTGCGAAGAGCCGATTTTGTAGACACCGTACTGAAACTATTGCCGCTGCTTTACCTGAAAGCGGAAATGCTGCCCGAATGTGAGCAGATGGGAGACACGGCACCGGAAAATTATGTAACGGAAGAGACTTACGAAATTATGCGGCTCAACTTGTCGGATATATTGAGCGACAGAGACGACTATCTGGACGTCTTCGTCAGCGACATGAAATACAGCGACCAACCCGTTACACGCTACATCTCAGAAGACTTGGCCGACATTTATCAAGATGTGAAAGACTTTGTCTTCGTCTTCCGGTTAGGACTAAACGAGACCATGCACGACGCATTGGCCATCTGCCAAGAAAATTTCCGCCTGTATTGGGGGCAGAAACTGGTGAACACCCTGCGTGCCTTGCACGAAGTGAAATACGCCTCGGGCACGGACAAGGAGGAGGAAGACGATTTCTAAAAATCCTATACAAAAATGATGATAATTAAACGAACCATTGATAAAGAGGCACTGAAGGACATGCCGAAAGCCACCTTTGAAGGCCAGATACACGTGGTGCAGACTCCGCAAGAGGCTGAAAAGGCTGTTGCCTACCTGCGTCAGTACCCCATCGTAGGCATTGATAGCGAAACGAGGCCTTCGTTTAGCAGAGGACGTGTCTACAAAGTCGCCTTGCTACAGATATCTTCGGACGAACATTGTTTTCTGTTCCGTCTGAATCTGACAGGACTGACGTTGCCTGTCATCCAGTTGCTGGAAACGCCGAGTGTAACCAAGGTAGGACTATCCTTGCGGGACGACTTTATGATGTTGCACAAGCGTGCCCCCTTCCAGCCACGTGCCATTATCGAATTGCAAGAATATGTCCGCCCCTTCGGCATACAGGACATGAGCCTGCAAAAAATATACGGCATCCTCTTCGGCCAAAAGATATCGAAATCACAACGCCTGACCAATTGGGAAGCCGACACCTTGACCCAACCCCAACAACTCTATGCGGCTACTGATGCCTGGGCGTGCCTTAACATCTACCACAAGCTGGAAGAGTTGAAGCGTACAGGCGATTTCGAAATAGAAACGGTCACTCCCGACGCGGAGAAAAGTGAGACAGAAGAAACAACACATTAGCACATTATTATATATATGTATAAGGTATATCTCAAACCCGGTAAGGAAGAATCATTGAAGCGATTTCACCCTTGGGTGTTTTCAGGTGCCATTGCCCGCATCGACGGACAACCCGAGGAAGGCGAAGTGGTGGAAATCTATACTTCGCACAACGAATTCATAGCCAAAGGACATTTTCAAATAGGCAGCATTGCCGTCCGTGTACTTAGTTTCCTGCAAGACGAAGCCATTGATGCCGATTTCTGGAAACGTAAACTGGCCATAGCTCTCGACATGCGCCAAAGCATTGGCATCGCCAACCGCAAGGACAATGATACTTACCGTTTGGTACACGGTGAAGGTGACAATCTTCCGGGACTGGTGATAGACATCTACAACCGTACTGCCGTCATGCAAGCCCACTCTGCCGGGATGCATCTGGATCGTATGGCGATAGCGGACGCTCTCTATGAGGTTATGGAAGGACGGATAGACAATATCTATTACAAGTCGGAAACCACCCTACCCTTTAAAGCCGACTTGTATCCTGAGAACGGATTCTTACGGGGAGGCAGTACAGACAACATTGCCACAGAATATGGCTTGAAATTTTATATTGATTGGCTGAAAGGACAAAAAACAGGCTTCTTCGTCGACCAGCGCGAAAACCGTGCCTTGTTGGAGCGATATGCTTCCGGACGTTCGGTGCTGAATATGTTCTGCTACACAGGAGGTTTCTCGGTGTACGCCATGCGTGGAGGGGCGCGAATGGTGCATTCCGTAGACAGTTCAGCCAAAGCCATCGACCTGACCAACAAGAATATTGCCTTGAACTTCCCGGACGATACCCGTCACACGGCTTATGCGGAAGACGCCTTTAAATACCTAGACCATATGGGCGACCGTTATGACCTCATCATCTTAGACCCTCCCGCTTTTGCCAAACACCGCGATGCTTTGCGCAACGCTTTGCAAGGCTATCGTCGCCTCAACGCGAAAGTTTTTGAGAAGATACAGCCGGGTGGCATCTTATTTACATTCTCTTGTTCGCAAGCTGTCAACAAAGACCAATTCCGCACGGCAGTCTTTACGGCTGCGGCTCAGTCGGGACGTAATGTACGTATCCTGCACCAACTCACCCAGCCTGCCGACCACCCCGTAAACATCTACCATCCCGAAGGTGAATACCTAAAAGGATTGGTTTTATATGTAGAATAAGGCGTTTTTAGGGCCTAAATGGCTAAAAAGAGTTAATATCGAGCAAAAATATGCTGAATTGTTATGTTGTATAACATAAATCCCTTACCTTTGCAGCGTGTTTTTCATGGTATTAGATTTAAGGTTAATGAAGATTGGGTGTCTGGGATAGATACCCTTCTTTTTTTATATACCCTTTCCATCTGTTTTTCCTCCTTGTTTTACGAAAAAAACTTCCTCAGGTTTGCTTATCTGATAACAACATCGTATTTTTGTTCCTTATAAATGATAAGAGCAAAAGGACTATGAACATCAAATTCAGACTTGCCGCCATGCAGTTTCTCCAGTTCTTTGCCTGGGGCGCATGGCTTATCTCGTTAGGAGGCTATATGGGGAGCACCCTGCACTTCGAAGGCGGACAGATTGGCGCCATCTTTGCCACTATGGGAATAGCCGCCTTGTTTATGCCGGGACTTACAGG
>CALUIQ010000220.1 GCA_944320735.1 uncultured Bacteroides sp.
GGTATCTTGAAGTATGGTCCGGACAACAACGACCGTTACAACCTGTTGGCGAAGTTCAATGCGGACGTTAACAAGTATGTGACGTTGGGTATCAACGTGCAATACCAGTCGCGCGAACGGGAGACCACTTCGTACGGGGCAGGTAGCGTCCTGAGCCTGCTGTACACGTCCCGTGGACGTCAGCCTATTTACAATCCGGAAGAAGACGAACAGCTGTATAACGGTGACTTGCAGGCCAATGCTATCGATATTATGAAGAATGGCGGTAGCAATACGACCAAATGGGAGAACTTCATCGGCAAGGCCAACTTGACCATCAAGGATATCGTAAAGGGATTGCGCATCAACCTGAGCGCGTCACGCCGTGCCGGGTATTATTCCCAAGCGCGTGAACGGCGAACGTTGATATGGTACGACCGTCTGGGTAACAGCATACGCGCACAGGCGAACAACCCGAACTCGCTTTACAAACGGAAATACGGAGACTACCACGATGTGTTGGAAGCCACGGTGAACTATGACTTCAACATCAAGGAAAAGAACCAGTTCAACATCCTGTTGGGTACCAGTTACGAGAAGTACCGCCGGGATGAAATCAACGCCACGGCGCAGAACATGAACTCCAACGACTTCTTCTCTTTCAATTATTACGATACGTCCGTGGCAACCAACACGGAGTTGAACGATGTGATACAGCCATGGGCGATGATGTCTTACTTTGGACGTATCAACTACAGCTTTGCGGACAAGTACCTGTTGGAAGCCAACTTCCGCTACGACGGCAGTTCCCGTTTGGCACCCGGAAAGCGTTGGCGCGCATTCCCCTCCGTGTCTGCCGCATGGCGCGTGAACCAAGAGGAATGGTTCAACGTGGATTGGATCAGCAACTTGAAAGTTCGTGCTTCTTGGGGACAGTTGGGTAACGGCTCGGTATTGGGTCTGTATGACTATCTGCCGCTGATTAGCAAAGGTGATGATACCTATTTTGGAGAAAATACATTCTACCAAAAGGACTTGGCTTCTACGGACAAGACGTGGGAAGTAATCAGCAGCACCAACTTGGGTGTGGACTTGGGCTTCTTCGACAACCGCCTGACCGCTACCTTCGAATATTATTGGAAATTTAACGACGATATGTTGGCTGCCTTGCAGTTGCCACACCTCATCGGTATCGGTGTGCCCAATATGAACGTAGGACGCTTGAAGACTTGGGGTTGGGACTTGGAAATCGGTTGGAGAGACCAGATTAAAGATTTCAGTTATCAAGTAGCCTTCAACTTATCGGACAGTCAGAACCGCCTGTTGGAATATGACGGTATGAGCAGAATCACTGCGGGAGCGGTTGAGTTATTGGAAGGTTATGAACTGAACACCATTTGGGGGTATGAGACGGACGGTTTTTGGAGCAGCCGTGAAGAGTACGAGGCTTACAAGGAGGCTCATCCGGGCTATCAGTCGTTCAACGACGGTCGGGTAAGCGGCGGTGATGTGAAATATGTAGCACAAGGCAATCCGGATCACGTCATCAGCGAGGGAAGCGGTACGCCGGAAGATCCGGGTGACTTGGTTTACTTGGGTAACTCGAACGGACGCTTCCTTTACGGACTGAACTTGAGCGCGCAATGGAAAGGTTTTGATGTCTCCGTAATGTTTCAAGGTGTGGGCAAGCGCAAAATGCTAATCGACGCCGGAGCGTTGGCTCCCTTCTGGAACACGTATCAGATGCCGTGGACTATTCACCGCGACTATTGGACGGAAGACAACCAGGATGCTTATTGGCCCCGTCTTTACAACTATGCAGGCAATGACTTCAACTTCAAGTCTTCGGACAAGTGGGTACAGAATGCCGCTTACATCCGTTTGAAGAACTTGACTGTCGGCTATACGTTGCCGGTACTGAAGCAGTACATCGAGCGTCTGCGCATCTACGTGACCGGATCGGACATCTGGGAGCATTCCAAACTGTTGGAGGTATTCGACCCCGAAGCAGGCAACAAGGTGGGACGTTCGTATTATCCGTTCTTCCGTTCGTGGACGATTGGCGTGAACCTTACTTTCTAATATTATATGTATAAGGAGAATAATTATGAAGAAAATATTTACTTATCTATTCATGGCAGCCGCAATGGCTTTCACCGGCTGCAGCCTTGATATGGATCCGGAAACCGACTTGACGGACAACGGTTTCTGGCAATCGGCGACAGACTTGCGCGGTGCCTGCAATTACCTGTACATCGACCTTCCCGGATTCTCGCACGATATGCGTTCCGAAGAGTTGGTGGGACCCAACCAAAACAGTATTTCGAGTGGCAACCGTACCACGCCTAATACTTCCAGCGACTGGACAAATCCGTATGAGAAAATCGGACGTTGCAACAAAATCATCACGCAAGGAGAAGCCATGACTTTGGACGCTTCCGAAAAGAACCGTTGGTTGGCTGAAGCTCATTTCTTCCGTGCATATCACTATTTTGATTTGGTAAAGAAGTATGGCGATGTACCTCTTATTCTGAAAGTATTTAATACGACGACCGATCCAGAAATTATGCGGGGACGTGATTCACGTGAGACTGTCATCCAGCAGTGTTATCAGGATTTGGCTTTCGCCGCACAATGGTTGCCGGACATTGACGAAACGGACAATGAAACCGACTGGGGACGTGTCACCCGCTCGGCAGCTTTGGCGATGACGATGCGCATCGGTTTGTACGAAGGTACTTACATCAAGTTTCACAATCTGGCGGAAGGGGATGCCAATGCCCACTTGACGAAAGCCATCAATGCCGCCGATACCATTATCCACATCGAACGGAAACACGACTTGTACCCCGACTTCCAATCGTTGTTCTACTTCGACGGCGAAGGACGCCAGAATCCGGAAAACGTGTTTATAAAGAAATATGGACCGGACCGGACGGGTATTGTCCACAACAATTCGCGTGGTTTGGAAAACGCCGCTGCCCTCAGTCGTCAGATGTTGGATAACTTCCTTTATGCCGACGGTCTGCCACGTGAGAAGTCTCCGTTACGAATTTCTCCAGAGGTATCGTACAGCGACATCATTGAGAACCGCGACCCGCGCTTGAAGTTGACCATCTATTCAATCGGCGAGCAGGCTTACAAAGGTCCTTACACTCCGTTTAAGAATGATGACCAGCAACACGGTTACGGTTACCCCATCAAGAAAGGCTTTATGGCCGACCAATGGGCAACGGGTAGCAAGGAAACCGTAGACAAGATGATTATCCGTTATGCAGAAGTGTTGTTGTCGTATGCCGAAGCATTGTATGAACGGGACGGAAGCATCAGTGACGAAGTGTTGGACGAGACGGTGAACTACATCCGCAATCGAGTAGGCTTCGATGTAAAGCTGACCAACGCCTTCGTGCAACAGCACGAATTGGATATGCGCCAGGAGATCCGCCGCGAACGCATGGTTGAGTTTATCGACGAGAGTCTGCACTACGACGACATCATCCGTTGGAAAACAGCGGAAGAAGTGTTGCCGAGAGCTATGGTGGGCTTGCTCTTCAATGCGGACGAGACCATCCGTACACGGGAAGAATTGGGAGGCGATGCCCGCTTCACGGACGAGAACGGTATGTGCAACGGCGAGCAAGTATATGACCAAGCCAATATGTATGTGATAGAGTCGGCCGACTCGCGCAGCTTTGATCCGGAGCGCGACTATCTCTATCCGATACCGGTATATGAAATTTCCACCTCCAATGGTGCGGTCACTCAGAATCCGAAATGGTAATGAACGATAAAAACGAAGTATGATTATGAAAAAGACATTGATATTTTTAGCCC
Organism: uncultured Bacteroides sp.; assembly: GCA_944320735.1. Lineage (GTDB taxonomy): Bacteria > Bacteroidota > Bacteroidia > Bacteroidales > Bacteroidaceae > Bacteroides. Next base: position 3,814 of record CALUIQ010000220.1, read on the forward strand.
TGACCGTATGCGTGTTCCTCAGCAGCTGCGGTGATGACGCTTGGGATTACGACCACTCTTTAGAGCATGTCTACTACTATGGATTGTGCAACGAGGCCTATCCCGGCGGTAACGAAAAAGTATATACCGTAGCCCAAGGCGGTACGGTAGAAGTACCTACCCAGTTTTGGAGTTCTTTTACACGTTCCTATAGCCCGACGGTTTACTACTATACGTCTCCCGTGCCCGATACTGATGATGAGGATGGTGTTGATGAACCGCAGTTGGTATGTGGAACGGACTATGTAGTGGTAGACGCAAACGGCAACACACTGACTCCCGATGCCAACGGGGCTTACCCAATGACGTGGCCTAACGCCGTGGCAGGCATCCAGAACGTTTACATCAAGGCGTTGAACGGGCAGACCGGCTCTATCCGCGTGCTGACTTTCGACCCCACCAAGACGATGAACAACATGGACGTGGAGAGTACCGTCATTGTGCGCACCAATGAGTATGAAGTGCGTGCCTTTACGGAAAATTACTATGTGACGGTCAATATTGAATAATAGACAATCCTAATGATGTGACAGGGGGATGCCTTCGCTTTTCTACAAAGAGGTGGGCATCCCTTTGTGTTTTTAGCCTTGACTAATGTAATTAACCATTTATAAAATGCGAATCATGAAAAATAAAGTATGTATGTGGGTTGTCTCCCTCTGTTTGGGAGCGACTGTTCAGGCTCAGTCCATTTGGGATGCTGGCCACTTGGCGGAAGTGAAACAGTCTTTGCAAGAGCCGTTCTATGCAAATTCTTATCAGAAGCTTGCTGAGCGTGCCGATGCGCTGTTGGACGTGGAGCCTCTTTCCGTGATGATGAAAATAAGTGCGCCCGCCAGCGGGGACAAGCACGACTATATGAGTTTGGCACGTTATTTTTGGCCAGATCCGTCCAAGCCTGACGGGCTTCCTTATATCACCCGTGACGGGCAATCGAATCCGGAACTCAATAACTACGACCGTAACCGGTTGGGCGAAACAGCCGAGCGCGTCAAGACATTGGCTCTGACGTGGTATTTCAGCGGGGATGAGAAATATGCCCAGAAAGCGACAGAACTGATTCGGGTGTGGTTTTTGGACAAGTCTACCCGTATGAATCCGAATTTGGAATATGCTCAGGTGGCAAAAGGGCACGACAACAACAAAGGTCGCAGTTATGGGGTGCTGGACACATACTCTTTCGTGGAGATGCTCGATGCGGTAGCATTGCTGGAGTCATCGGAGGCATTTACTTCCAAAGACAGCAAACAGTTGAAAACTTGGTTTCGGAAGTTGCTCGACTGGATGCTGACCAGTCCGCAAGGCGTAGGTGAAAGCAATGCGAAGAACAACCACGGAACGGCGTATGACGCGCAAGTCATCGCATTCGCACTCTATACCGAACAGGTGGATGTGGCCAAACGGATACTGGAGAATGTGCCGCAGAAACGTATCTTCACGCAAATAGAGCCGGACGGGAGACAACCGCAGGAACTGCGCCGGACATTGGCCTTTGGCTATTCGCAATACAACCTGACACACTTGATTGATATCTTCCTGATGGGAAAAAAGATAGGAGTCAATATAGACAAGGTGACTTCGGAAGATGGGCGTTGTTTCTATAAAGCCATGGATTTCTTGGCTCAGTATGTAGGCAAAGACCGCAAGGAATGGCCCTATCAGCAAATCAGCGAATGGGACTACAAGCAACAGGAGTTCTGCAAGGACCTGTACCGCACGGGCGCCTTCTTGGACACGACCCGGAATGACTATCGGCAACTCTATAATGACTATCGAATCTACCGTCCCGATGACTTGTTTAACCTTTTGTATGTGAAAGCTACCGAGACTGACCATGCCTTTGCTTTTGCAAGCAATCAGCTGAAGACCGCCATGAAGTGTGCCACGCAAGCTAAAAAAGAAAAGGCTAATGCCGAGAAGCGTCGCGTGATTCCTTGTACCATCCGTAAGGACGGTTCGTTGTCTGTGGTACACCCCAACGACTGGCGTTCCGGATTCTTTGCAGGTACGTTATGGTATGTTTATGATTATACGAACGATCCTTATTGGCGTCAGGAAGCCATTTCATGGACATGGCCTGTGGAAGAAGCCAAGTGGAATAAAGGTACGCATGATTTGGGCTTTATGATAGGCGACAGCTTTGGCAAGGCATGGGAACTGACAGGCGAGCGTTCCTATAAAGATGTGGTTATACAAGCGGCCCAAAGCCTCATTACACGTTTCAATCCTCAAGTGGGATGCATTCGTTCATGGGATCACAACCGGGACAAGTGGAAATTCCCGGTAATCATTGACAATATGATGAATTTGGAAATGTTGTTCGGCGTTACGCAACTGACGGGTGACTCCATTTACTGGAAGATAGCCGTAAAGCATGCTGATACCACGATGAAAAACCATTTCCGTACGGATTATTCTTCTTTTCACGTGGTGGATTATGACCCTGAGACAGGTGCCGTGCGTCAGCAGTGTACGCATCAAGGCTATTCGGATGACTCTTTTTGGAGCCGCGGACAAGGATGGGGCTTGTACGGCTACACCATGTGTTACCGCTTTACAAAGAATCCTGCCTACTTAGAACAAGCTGAACATATTGCGGACTTTTTCTTAGGCCTGCCTAACCAACCGGATGATTTAGTTTCCTATTGGGATATGAAGGATCCGGGTATTCCCAATGTTCCGCGTGATGCGTCGGCTGCCGCCATTGTCGCTTCGGGCCTCTACGAATTGAGTACTTATGTTTCTCCGGATAAAGGAAAACGATACAAAGAGATTGCCGACAAGATTACACATAGTCTCCGAGTTTATTATCAGGCTGAACCGGGGTCGAATTATGGTTTCTTGCTCTTGCATTCTACGGGCAACTTGCCTGCTGGCAATGAGATTGACGTACCCTTAAACTATGCGGACTATTATTATTTGGAAGCAATGTCTAGAAGGGCTGTCTTGCAAAATATGGCTCGTTGAAAGGGGAAATGTCGATAAGGGTGTATTATGATTGAGAATAAAACACAGAGACACAAAGACACTGAGAAAATATATTTGTAAATCAATGAAATAAAATAAAATCTCTGTGTCTCTGCGTCTCTGTGTTCTAAATCATTTTGATACACCCTTATGAGTAACACTGATGAAGCGAAGCTACATCTGCGTTTGTGTGTGTTGCTTATTCTACAACTTCCTCCAATTGAAGGTCAAACACCAAGGTAGAGTATGCCGATATGCTCCCATTGTCGCTCGTCCCGTAGCCGGATTGGTAGGGCACGTAAAGCATCCACCGTTCACCGGTATGCATCAGTTGCAACGCGGCTGTCCACCCTGCCACCACTCTGCTTATTGAGAATGTGGTAGGGGAATCAAAATCGGTAGGCACTTTATCGGTAGCGTTCAACTCTTGTTGGTCTATGGCCGAATATCCTTCGAAGTTTCCGTCAAAACTTGCACCGGTAATCAAAGTCCCATAGTAATACGCTGAGACGGATTCCGTATAGAGCGGACGACGTCCTGTAGGATTGTCCACAATCTTCTTGCAATAAACGTATTGTTCTCCTTCCGTCGTACTGGCTTCGGTGCGGATGGCAAACATTTCCCCCACGGGGACTTGCATCACCGCCTCTTCGGTAGCGACGTACCGATTGCCGACTAACGAAGCGATGGAGTCAATGTAAGCTTCGTTGCGGGCTCGCCAATTATCATAAACGCCGGCTTCTTCCACTTCCTCGCAAGCCACAAAGGCAAAAGACAAAGAAAGGCATAACAACAAAGAGAGTGGGGACAAGATATGTCTGAGCGTGTTTTCTACTGTTCTTTTTATCATTATTCTCTGTTTATATGGGTAAAATGAGGGTACATCAAAATGATTTAGAACACAGAGACACGGAGACACAGAGATTTTATTTCGTTAATTTATTGCAAATACATTTTCTCTGTGTCTTTGTGTCTCTGTGTTTTATTTTCCAATTATGATACACCTTCTTGTGAGTGAAGCTCTTTTATTACAATGTCTTCAGCAGTGACGTGATGCTTACCCGGTCGGCGATGATGTTGTTCAGTTCGCTGATGGGTACACGTTCTTGCTGCATCGTGTCACGGTTGCGCAATGTCACGCAGTTGTCCTGCAACGTTTCGTGGTCTACGGTGACGCAATACGGCGTGCCGATGGCGTCTTGGCGACGGTAACGCTTGCCGATGCTGTCCTTCTCGTCATATTGGCAATTGAAGTGGAACTTCAAGTCGTTGATGATTTCACGCGCCTTTTCGGGCAGTCCGTCTTTCTTTACGAGCGGCATAACGGCCAGTTTCACCGGAGCCAAAGCGGCAGGCAGCTTCAGTACGACACGGGTCTCGCCGTTCTCCAACTTCTCTTCGCAATAAGAGCCGGACATAATGCTGAGGAACATACGGTCCACACCGATAGAGGTTTCGATGACGTACGGCGTATAGCTTTCGTTGGTCTCGGGGTCGAAGTACTTGATGTTCTTGCCGGAGAATTTCTCGTGTTGGCTGAGGTCGAAGTTGGTGCGGCTATGGATACCTTCCACTTCCTTGAAACCGAAGGGCATCAGGAACTCGATGTCCGTGGCGGCGTTGGCATAGTGAGCCAGCTTTTCGTGGTCGTGGAAACGGTAGTGGTCGTCACCGAAGCCCAAAGCCTTGTGCCACTTCAAGCGGGTCTCTTTCCACATCTTGAACCATTCCAGTTCCGTGCCGGGCTTCACGAAGAACTGCATCTCCATCTGCTCGAACTCACGCATACGGAAGATGAACTGACGTGCCACGATTTCGTTACGGAAAGCCTTGCCTATTTGGGCGATGCCGAAAGGAATCTTCATACGGCCTGTCTTCTGCACGTTCAAGTAGTTGACAAAGATACCCTGTGCCGTCTCAGGGCGCAGATACACCTTCATAGAGCCATCGGCTGTAGAACCCATTTCGGTAGAGAACATCAGGTTGAATTGGCGTACTTCCGTCCAGTTCTTCGTGCCGCTGATGGGGCAAACGATTTCTTCGTCCAGGATAATCTGGCGCAGTTCGTTCAAGTCCGGACCGGCGTTCATAGCCTTGGTATAGCGTTCGTGCAAAGCGTCGCGCTTGGCTTGGTGCTCCAACACGCGGGCGTTGGTGCTACGGAATTCCTGTTCGTTGAAAGCGTCGCCATACTTCTTGGCTGCCTTGGCCACTTCCTTGTTTATCTTATCGTCATACTTGGCTATCTGGTCTTCGATGAGCACATCGGCGCGGTAACGTTTCTTCGAATCGCGGTTGTCTATCAAAGGGTCGTTGAAAGCGTCCACGTGCCCGCTGGCCTTCCAGATGGTGGGATGCATAAAGATGGCCGAATCGATGCCCACGATGTTCTCGTGCAGCAGCACCATACTCTGCCACCAATATTGTTTGATGTTGTTCTTCAGTTCTACGCCATTCTGTCCGTAATCATATACGGCACCCAGGCCATCGTATATTTCGCTGCTGGGAAACACAAAACCATATTCCTTGCAATGCGAAACAAGTTTCTTAAAAACGTCTTCTTGTGCCATTTTTATTCTATATTATTTTAATTCATAATCTAAAAACGCCACAAAGATAGGGATTTATCTCATACGAAGCACTTATAGTAGGATAAATTAAGAGGAATGTCCGCTATTTACACTGCTTTTTTTCCGCAGAACGACACGTTTTGTCGTTCATCCCCATTACCTTTGCTACAAAAAACAACACGCTATGGGAAAAAGACTGGAAGGACTGCAACGGATGCTGGTCATTGTGAACAAGCTGAAAGGGAAACAGACGTATGTGCCCAAGGATGAATTGGAGAATTACGTGGCTCGTTGTATGGAGAACCGCGGGTATTCGTCCGTGCATATCCGTACCATAGAACGTGATTTTGATGAGATTGCGGAATTGTTTGGCATTGTCATCAAACATAGCAAATCACGAAACGGCTACTACATAAAGGACCAAGACGAGAAACTGATGGAACGCTACGAGCAATTGTTGCTGAATTTCGACCTGCTGAACGCCTTGGCGGACAACAACAACCTTTCGTCCTATGTGCTGGCCGAGCACCATCGCCCTCTATATAGCGAATGGCTTCCCCAGCTGATTGACGCCATCAAGCATACGCATCCGGTCACGTTCCGATACCTGTTGGTGCGGCACGACAACGAAATGACGGAGAAAAAAGTACGTCCTCATTTCTTGAAAGAATCCAACCAACGTTGGTACCTCTTGGCATACGAAGGCGATACGCTGAAAACGTTCGGGGTGGACCGCATTCGGGAGCTTCGCATAGTGGACAACGAGACATTCAAGCGAGATACGGCCATAGACGTGCAGGCATTGTTCAATGATTGCTATGGCATTTGGAACCAGGCCGACATCCCCGTAGAGGACATCGAACTGAAGTACGACGCCTTGGACGGCAGTTTCTTGAAGTCTATGCCTTTGCATCATTCACAACAGATATTGGTAGATACCCCCGATGAGTTCCGCATCACCCTTCGTCTGCGCATCACGAACGACTTCGTGATGGAACTTCTTTCGCGCAGTCGCTCCTTAGAGGTGATACGTCCGCAACATTTGCGCGAACGGGTGCGGCAAGTGTACGAAGAAGCCTTGAAACGTAATTCCTAAAAGTACAGAAGCTATGAGAAAGAAGAATTTGTTTACTTTGTTTGTAGGCTGTTTGCTGATGTTCATCGCATTCCCGGCCAATGCCCAGAGATTGCATCGCTATGTAGTAGAAGTGGAAACTGCCCCTCTGACGCAACGTTATAAAACGGAGAAGCTCATCAACGGAGAAGTGAAGGCTGAGCCTCAGAGCAAGCGGAAAACTGTTCAGTATTACGAGATTATCTCTAAAACTCCATTAACTACAGAACAGTGTTATCGGCTCATTCAGCAAGGCAAAGCCAAACTGATTCCCCATCCCCGCCGTTCCAAATACGTAATGTCCGACCTCTGGAACCGCAAGAATATGACGATGGATGGCGAAGAAGGCATCAACCCTTGGGACGCGGAGCAGACCGAGTACGACTTGATGTACGAGGATCCCGACTTGTACGATTTCATAGCGGACTGATGTACTTATTGAAAATTGAATAATAAATCGGCCTTTTGTCTCAATGGTTAATGCAACACTGTTTCAATGGCTAATGCAACACCGTTTCAATGGTTAATGTAACACTGTTGCACTTTCTATTGGAAATTTATATCAATGACTAATCAGAAAAAGATTATTTTAGCAAGTGGAGGTATTTGAACCCTTAAAGGCAATTAATATATAGGAGGAAACAGTATGAACACAATCAGCAATTTTTTAGACGAGTATCTACGGAAAACCGGACGCGAGAGCATTGGTGCGGTAGAAGCTAACGCCTTGCTCGACAAGGCAGGTATTTTGAAAGACAATCCACAAAGGCCAGGCTTGCCTTTGCGGAACAAACTGCGCAAGGGGGAACTCCCCTATGCCTATCAGGTAGCGGGAAAAGGTTCGGAATGGGTCATTCCGCTTTCAACGGTAAAGCGTGAGGAAATGAATCAACAAGGAGGAAGTAAAAGCAAGTTTATGCAAAGGGTTGCGAGCGGGTTGTTTGAAGAGAAAAGTTGAGATGGGAAGGCAACAGCCATCTTTAAGCCTTGAATTAATCAAAACACGCCCTCATATGCGAGAATACTGACTTCTATAATTTATAGTATACTGAAAATTATAACAATATCCCCACGATGAGTTTGTTTATCAATTAGAAATCACTATCTTTGTCGGGTCAGACGGAAGTGTCCGTCGGCAAAGATTTATGAGTTAATTGATGAAAGTGTAGCTTTTATCCTTCGTCTTAAAGTCTGGTAAACTAAAGAATACAAGGAATAGCAATCACGCTCATCACTTGTCTGTATATGTTTCCAATCATATACACCACAAGTGTGGGGATATTGTCTATTTGTATTCGGGGTTTTACCAGAGCCTAAGACGAGATAGACAGTGGAACTCCACACTTTCTTTTTATAATAACCTCGTCTTAGGAGTTCAGGCGGAAAATACGTCGTTTTATTTATATGGATGAGAAAAAAATATCTTCTGTAATCGGTGTGAGGTTAATTTTTTCTAAGAAAATTGGTGTTGAAAAGCATAATGAATGTAACTACGTACTATTACCTATAGGGATAATATTCATTTTATGTTGGTTAATAGCATTCTGTAATTTTATAGGTATTAAATTCTAATTATGGCACTTATTTATTGTAAAGAATGTGGTAAGCAAATATCAAGTGATGCTCCTACTTGTCCGCATTGCGGATGTCCACAACAGGCATTAACAACTAGCTCAAACGATATTCATTTAGGATATATGTTTGTTAGCTTTTTGTTCCCTTTTATAGGAATTATACTTATGTTAGTTTCGGCTGGGAAAGAAAATAAGGGTAGGCTCAAATCAGCTGTAATTGGCACCTGCGTTGGAATTTTTATATATGCAATATATTTATATTCAGAATCTTAATAAAATTTTCTATTAGCTATGGATATAATAAACGAAAATCTTATTCATACGGAGATTGTTAGATGTCCCTATTGTCACAAAGTAATAGAAGCTCCGAATAAGGCTGATATCATCTTCTCATGCCCGAACTGTAAAAAAGAGTTGATTACCTATGACAAAACTAAGACCGCACTCAAACATCATCTTCAAAATGATGTAGAAGTGGGTGATGATTATTGCAAAGAATGCGGTCAAAAAATTCCTAGAACTTCAATTTATTGTCCGTATTGTGGATGTCCGCATTATAGTATGGATATTAAGAGTGATAATCATTGGGGATATTTTTTCTTTAGTTTTTTTGTTCCGATAATAGGTATAATATTAATATTCAATTCAAAAAAGGGGGAAATAAAACGCAGATCTGCAATTAGAGGGACATGTTTAGGGCTTATAGTTGGTAGTTTAATTTGTATAATACTTTAATAACAATGAAAACTTCAGAGTCAAATTCAGATAAAGTAACGCTTTTTATTGGTATAGCTGCAATATTGGCTATTATATTAGGGCTGAAAATGTTATCAGATGGGAAAATAGGAGAAAACAATGGAATTCTCTATATTGTAGAATATAATTGCTTGGCTAAAGATGTGGCAGGAAAACCAATACAACTTTATGCTGGTGAAGAGATTAAAATATTGGATAGGAATTTTTTTAAAGATAGTGAGATTTATTGCTTAAGGCGTGGACTAAGAGTATACATTAAGAATACAAAGCCATTACGAAAAGCGATTAAAGAGGAAGAAGATGCATATCTATTATATCAAAGAAAGACCTCAATGGATATTTGGTATGAAGCTATTAGAAAAGGGGTACTTGAGTCAAAAAAGAAAGAGAATGAGGAAAAAGAGTGAACGTTATTTTCGAATATCCAACCAATCAAACTGTTTTGTGAGCAAAAATGAGTTATCTCATTTAAATAAGTTAAAAGTGAAACTTGTTTTTATGATTACTATTTTTAATTAAGAACTCATGGAAAACGATAAGATTATAAAAATCAATGGAGTAATTAAAGCGTATTTTATGCGCCATACAGAAGTGGATAAAATCTTAGCAAAGGAATTAATGCCGGATTTTATTAGTGCAGGTATTTTCTCAAAAGACACAAGGGAAGGGCTTCCCATTCGGAAGATACTCCGAGAACTGGATGAGAATGGTTCATTGAATTTGATACCGTATGTACATCCTGAGCGGAAAAAGAAGAACACAAATTGGTATTTTGTAAGAATTTAAAATAGTATGTTTATGGAAAAAGCAACCTTAAAACCATTCCTCCGAGAGAATTTGGACATTCTGTTTGTTGGATTAAATCCCGCAAGGATTTCTAATATGAAAGGACATTATTTTTCTGTAAAGCAGTCCTTTTGGAAACAATTGTATCAAGGAGGCTTAATAAGCGAAGACGTTAACAAAGATTATGCGGATGATTTAATCTTTGGTAGTAACCAATTTAATTTCAACCAATGGAATTATGGGATTACGGATTTGGTAACTCACATCGCAGAAAGCAACAGCACTAAGGTCGAACCAACTATAGCTGATTGTAAAGCGTTGCAGGATGTTATTCTGCAATATAAGCCACTGACCGTAGTTATATTGCACAGCAAAGTGTTAAAAGAATTTGTATCAAGTTTTATTGGAGCTAGGAGATATCCATCAAATAGCGGTAAAATGGGGCGTTTACTAAAAGGATGCAATTCTGTATTCTATAATATTGCATTCCCACATGGAAACGGGATTTCAGATGTTGACAAAATCAAGAGATATCAAGAATTGAAAAATGATATATTGGAAATGAAAAAATGAGTGCATAGTAAACCAATACTCATTATTTAAAAATAGGATTATTATAACGCAAAATATTTGATTATGACACTAAATGAATTGCAACAAAGAATGATTGATGAGTATAATAGTCGCCCTTTAAAGACTGATAGACGTTATAGTGCTTTGAATAAAGTAATGGATTTCTTAAAGAAAGAATACAAAAATGTCAAAGAAGATGTAAGTGCTTCATTACCTAATGAAAAAGAAAGTCTAAAAGCCGCATATACAGAATATAGGGGTAAGAAGATAAATGGCGCAGAGAGTAGTGTAATAAATGAAATTTATAATCAATTGCAGGCTGAACATAGCAAATAAGATTTAGACACGTTATGATTCTCTCCACCATGACCCTCTCCGAACTTTCCAACGAGCTATTGAAAGACTATAAAGAAGTTGCAGCTCGTTGGAAAGCCTTTGAACCAAAGTTCGTGCGTATGAGGAAACGTCGTGTCATATTTCCTTGGCTATGGGAAACAACGGTTCAAACCAAACGCAAGAATGAATAGTATATAGAACACCCTAAAGAATACAAGCTCTGTTCGGATATGCTGGAACGTATAGCGGACAATCGTATCCTTGACGAAGAGTAATCTGTTTATTGGGATAACTTCAAGCCTTCCACCATTCTCCGCACGTGACTCACTTCATCCGCCAATTGGGCTTGCGTAGGCAGGTACAGTTTGTATTCACTGGCTAAGATAGTTTGGTTATCTTCGGGCAATGCCATGCGCACCACCGTATCGTTCTTGTCGGTACAGAGCAGGATGCCGATGGTGGGATTCTCCTCAGCGGTCTTCTCCGTGCGGTCGTAATAGTTGACGTACATTTGTAACTGTCCCAAGTCCTGGTGTGTCAGCTTTCCTGTTTTCAGTTCTATAACGACAAAGCACTTAAGTAACCGGTTGTAGAACACTAGGTCGGCAAAAAACTCATCGTCTTCCAGCAAGATACGCTTTTGCCTCGCTACGAACGTGAAGCCTTGCCCCAGTTCAAGCAGGAAATGTTGCAGGTGCGTGATGATGGCCGACTCCAAATCTTTCTCATAATAAGCAGCCTTCTGTTCCAGCCCCAAGAACTCCAAATACATCGGGTCTTTGATGATTTCCAAAGGTGATTGCGGGATACGCTCTTTACGGGCAACGGCAAGGACGGCTTCCTTGTCGTTGCTCAGCAACAGACGCTCGTAAAGCAACGAATGGATTTGCCGCTCCAGTTCACGCCCAGTCCAGGCATTGTTGACGGCTTCCAATTCGTAATACTCGCGTTTGTCGGGATCGTCTATCTGAATCAGCATACGATATTGAGTCCAGTTTAATTGTGAACGCAGTGCGTTCACAATTGGATAAAGCCGATAAAATTGACGGCAAAAAGCCAACTGACGATAAGAGAATCCGCTTCCGTATTCTGGTTCCAACTGCTTCGCCAAGTTCTTGATGAGATATGTACCGTAATCCGCACGGTCCTTCCCTTGTTGCTCTTCCTCGAAAATGCGCTTGCCCATGTGCCAATACATCTGCACCCGACAGAAGTCCACGCTGCGTACAGCTTGCGCCCGGGCAGCGTCTATAATACCTCGAATATCTTTGAGAAATCGGTTGTTCATAGTTGTCACAAATAATAAGTTTAAGATGAATAAACCACTCACGGACAAAAATAGAAATACCTCTCCGTAAGTCATACACTGCAAAGATAGCGAAAATATATATCCTATAATCGTAGGTTGTTTATTATTGGATACTTTCGCAACCGGATTTTCGGACTGACCCCAGTAAATCCTTTTCGAACATCCAAAAAAGAGGATTATCCTCTCTGTCAGAGAAGATAATCCTCTTTTGAATATCAGTTCATCCTCTTTTGGAAAGAAGATGAACCTCAATTTATCCCAAGAAAGAGATAAGCACGCCGGCAGCTACGGCGGAGCCGATGACACCGGAGATGTTGCTGGACATACAGTAGTTCAGCACATGGTTCTTGGGGTCGTACTTCGTGGCAATTTCGTTGCACACACGGCTGGCCATGGGCACGGCACTCAGTCCTGTTGCACCAATCAGCGGGTTGATTTTCTTCTTCGAGAACATATTGACCACTTTCACACCCAAGATACCACCGGAGATGGACAAGGCAAACGCCAGGAAGCCGCCGATGACGATGCCGATGGTCGTCCAGTTGAGGAAGGCTTCGCTCGTCATAGTGGCGCCTACGCTCAAACCTAAGAAGATGGTGGCGGTGTTCATAATGCTGTTGGCGGCGGCATCGAACAGGCGGCTCGTGTCGCTACCGATTTCTTTCAGCAGGTTACCGAACATCAGCATACCAATCAAAGGTACGGCGGTCGGGACGAACAAGGCTACGACCGTGGTCACTACGATGGGGAAGAGTATCTTCAACACACGGAGGTTCTTGATTTCAGTCTTCGACGGGTAGAGTTTCTCCTGCTCTTTCATATTAATCATCAGTTCCTTCTTGGTGCAAAGCAATTTGACGCACAAGGGGATGATGACCGGCACCAACGCCATATACGAGTAAGCCGCGATGGCGATGGGACCCAACAGGTGGGGAGCCAATTTAATGGTGGTAAAGATGGCCGTAGGACCATCGGCACCACCGATGATACCCAATGAAGCGGCCTCTTTCGGCGTGAAGCCCATGCAGATGGCTACAATCAGCACCAAGAAGATACCCAACTGGGCAGCCGCGCCGAAGATAGAGAGGCGCAAGTTGCGGAGCATTGGACCAAAGTCGGTCAGCGCGCCCACACCCATAAAGATGATAGGTGGCAGGAAACCGGTCTTAATCAACATATAATAGATGAAGTTCATCAGCCCCAGTTCGTGGGCTATCTCGTGGAGCGGCATCTCCCAGATGTTCTTCATCACCCCGTTCACCATCACCATGCCGTTCTCATCCGCTTGGATAACACCCATTTCGCCGCCGGGAAAGTTGGCGATGAGCACACCGAAAGCGATAGGCACCAGTAGAAGCGGTTCATAGTGCTTCTTGATGCCGAGATAGAGAAGGACGAAGGCGATGGCATACATCACGAGGAACGACGGGTCGGCAAGGATGTTGCTGAACGCCGTCATGTCATAGAGTTTTCCAAATATATCTTCCATTACGCAATCTTCATTAATACATCATCTTCTGAAACGGAGTCGCCCGAGTTGACGCAGATGGCGGTTATCGTACCGTCGCGGTCGCTACGGATGGCGTTGTAAGTCTTCATGGCTTCGATGTAGCCCAGCAAGTCGCCTTTCTTCACCTTGTCGCCCACCTTGCGCGGTGTCTCTTGGGTGTTCTTGGTGAGGAAGAATTTTCCTTCCAACGGGGCAGCCACAGGCTCGCCTTCACCCATCACCACTTTGTCAGTAGCTGATGCGGGCAGGTCGATGTCTCCGTAAGCCACGGTTACCCTGTAAGCCTGTCCGTCCACCTGCACGGTGAGAGTCTTAGGCTTGGCGTCATCGGCTTGTGAAGCATTCTCTTTCTCGGCCTTGCGTTTCTCCACATCGGCCAGGAAGTCGGCTTTTGCCTTGCCGCTCTTGTAGGCTTCGTATTGAGCCGGGTGCATAGCGTATTCGAAGAGTTCTTCGTCATCCTCACCCGTTTCCCATTTGTTGTCTTTCATCATCTTGCGATACTTGTCCAAGCAGTCGGGATAGTTGTCTTGTGGATTGCCGGTGAAGAACTTGCGGCCTTCGCGTTCGGCTTTCTCCACGATTTCGGGTGCCAACTCGCCCGGCAACTTTCCGGCTTTGCCCAATATCATATCCCAAATGTCATCGGCTATCATGCCCCAACGTTCTTTGCCCTTCTCCATAGCGATGACGTTCATCATAGCCAGGTTCTTGACATACTGGCTGAACGGTGTGACCAAGGGAGGATAACCTACGCGCGGCCATACGTAAGCCACTTCGTTGAACAGCTTGATGAGCAACTGGTCTTGGGTCATGAAAGGCAGGTTGCGTTTTGCCTTGTATTTGTTGATGCTTTCCAAGTTTGTCTCCAAGTCGGCCATCAACGAGCCCATCATACCGCCCGGCAGACCCGGACCGATAAGCAGGGAGTTCATCAGTCGGTTACGCGGAGAGATGTAGAGTCCCAAGAAGTCGTCCATGAATTCCTGAATCAAGGCACGTACCTTCATGTAAGCCTCCATATTGATTTCGGGCACCTGATAGCCGGCATCCTTCAACATAGCCTGAACACTCAGCAAGTCGGCGTGTCCCGTACCCCATGACAAAGGTTCCATACCTACATCGATATAGTCGCATCCGGCTTCGCAAACGGCCAAGATGCTGGCCATATTGAAACCGGGACCCGCATGGCTGTGGTATTGCACGGGGATGTCCGGCTTAATCTTCTTAATGCCTGCCACAATCTTCCCTAAAGACACAGGTCGACCGATGCCCGCCATGTCCTTGATGCAGATTTCGTCTGCTCCGGCCTCAATGAGCTGTTTCGCCATGTTGACGTAATAGTCTACCGTATGGATGGGAGAATGGGTGATGCAAAGCGAGCATTGCGAAATCATGCCCGCATCGTGGGCGTACCCGATAGAAGGAATGATGTTGCGCACATCGTTCAGCCCGCAGAAAGTACGGGTGATGTCCGTTCCTTGCGCCTTTTTTACTTTATAGAAAAGCTTGCGCACGTCAGCAGGAACGGGACTCATGCGGAGGCCATTCAAGGCACGGTCAAGCATGTGGGTCTGTATACCGGCCTCATGGAAAGGCTTCGTCCAGGCACGCACGGCCTTGTTGGGGTTCTCGCCAAACAATAGGTTCACTTGTTCAAAACCTCCGCCATTGGTTTCCACACGGGCAAAGCAGCCCATTTCTACAATGGCGGGAGCCACCTTCACCAGTTGGTCTACGCGAGGCACGTACTTGCCGGCACTCTGCCACATGTCACGAAAGACCAGACTGAATTTTATTTCTCTTTTCATTGTCGTTTATGTGTATTTTAAGTATTCCAGAATTCAGATTTTCTCCACTTTAGCTACTTTGCCTTTGCCGTGCGTCACCACAGACACCGCCGCGTTGATAGCTGCCAGGATGTTGGCCGGTATGGGTGCGGGAGCCGGTGTGCCGTCTTTATGTACCGTCACCTCTTCGGGCGCATACTTGTTCACCAAGGCAATGAGCAACTTGCCCATGTAAATCACGATAAACAGGATGGCAAACACGGTCACCATGCCCACCACCATTA
>CALUIQ010000221.1 GCA_944320735.1 uncultured Bacteroides sp.
TAGTGGCGGGCAATGTAACTGATGGGGATGATTTCCTTCATCTTGCGCAGTTCCTGGGCTTTCTCTGCTTGGCGCAGCAGGTCATCGGCCTCGGCGTTCATCTTCTTGTAACTGTCCAGCAGAAAGTCGCCTATGGCTTCCCTGTCTTCCTCGGTAGTATAAGTAGCATTGATATGGTCGAACTTGGCCTTGTATGCCTGTTCCATATCTGGCGCGTTACCGTTCAGGATGGCGCAAAGTTCTTTCAATTCTTCTTGTAGGGTCTTCATATCTATAATATTTGTGCCCTCAAGGGAGGGCTGTTTAATTTATTTTTCCAATTCTTCCAATCTCTTGGTTATCGCCTTTATAGCTCTTTCCAACCTTTCTTTTTCATCCAATATGGCGTTTGCCTGCCTTTCTGTAAGATTCTTGGTGTTGTAGAACGACCATTCGGTGATTTTCTGCTTCAATTTCAGTTCCGTCAGTTTTTGGCTGGGAATCAAGATCTCTTTTCCCTTTTCCACTGTGCTTTCTTCTTTTATTTGATACCACAAAGATACATAACAAATATGATATGTACAAATGTTATGGCAAAATGTTTTAATGAGCAAATAAAGTATTATTGGATACTTGCTCAAGTATTATTGGATACTTTGCCATTTATCCATAATACTTGGCTGTTTATTATTGGACAGATATAACCAACTGATAAGCATTCTCAATACCCAAATTTGATTCCTCAATAAAGCTGATTAAATATTCAACGCCTTTATCAGTCATAAAATAAGCAGTACCTTCAGAATACTCGCTGACTAAATAAGGTTAAACGGCATTGATACGAGTCAACGAGTATAACATAAGCGGATGAGCATTCAGCGAAGTACTTCGCTAAGTTTTGCGATCTTGATACCTTCTGATTTCAGTTCAGACACAGGACGCCCTGCACGGACACATTCCTCCCATGCTTTTCTTCTTTCAATGAACTGCATCAAAAACCTCTTCACGTCTTGCTTGGTTTTAATCTGATCTTTAGTTAGCATTTGGGTATCCATCATTATCTTTCCTTTTGTTGTGCAAAGATCGGATTTTTATTTCAGATACGCAAATTTCATACGGAAAACACAAAGAGGAGAAACCTCCTTATGGAAGTTCCTCCTCTTCTATTTATCACATGAAACAGCACTAATCAGTGCCTATGAAACGAAATTCATTAATAACCAGGATTGTTAGTCCAACCCGTCAATAGAATCTGAGCGGAAGGTATCGGGAAATAATAGTGACCTTGCGCCTGGAACAAAGAACCATTCCATTTATCCGCACGCTTCACGCTTACTTGCTCGGTACGAACCAGTTCAAACCAACGACGCATTTCGGCATAGAACTCATAGCTACGCTCGTTTGATACGATGTTCAAGAATTCATCCGCACTAACATTGTTAGATACTTCAGGGATGCCTCTTTCGGCATAACCTGCACGTTCCTGAAGACTGCGAACCGCTTCAATAGCTTGGCTGTTCACGCTATTGGTAGCACGGGTAGAAGCCTCAGCATAAAGCAACTTGGCATCGGCCAAACGATAGATGCTGGTCACGCCATTAGCCTGCGCACTTGCTCCGGGATTACCTTGGTCATAGTCATAATACTTGCTGATACAAGGCAGGCGATCAGGACTTTCCTGCCAAGTAACCATACCATAAACAGTCTTGCCTGCATCATTCTTGCCTACTTCTTTACTGCTAGACAACCATTCAGTCATGAAGTTCCATTCCTTACGCTTGTCATTAGGATAAGCCTCATAAGCTTCAGCACGGGCATAGTAGTCAGCCCATCCGTTTTGCTTCGTTGTTTCGTTGCGACAGAAATCAGCCGGATAATATGACTTACCATAGTTGCTGGCCATCACCTTGTCAGCTTGGCTGTGATACAGACAGAACATAAACTCACTGCTATTCTTATTAGCTTCCTTCCACAAGTCTTCGTAATTAGCCTCTTGCTTATGGTATCCGTTATTATCCAATACGTCTTTAGCCATATCTGCGGCCATAGCGTAATATTCTTGTCCCTTATTCAACGGCCAACCAGCCATCGTTATATAGACATCCGCCAAACAAGTTTCCGCAGCCCATTTGGTCGGTGTAAAACCATAGTTACGAGGCGTTTCGGGAAGCCATTCGACAGCTTGCTGCAAACTGGGAACAATAGCCATATTGTAGATTTCTTCTACCGATGTACGGTCTACATCTCCGGCTAAATCCTCGTCACTCATAATCAAAGGCACATCCCCGTACATACGTACCAAATAGAAATAGCTCAGTCCGCGCAAGAAATAAGCCTCACCCAACACTTTCTTAAATTCAGCTGCTGCGGCTTCTTCTTCAGGTATCGCGGATTTATTAATTAGTTTGTTCGCGTTATTAATTACCAGATAGAACAACTCCCATGTCGTGTCAAAATCAGCGGTATTGGCAGATATACTCGGGCTTAAATTATCATAATAAGCCAATTGGTTACCGGCTTTAGCCGCACGATAAGTGATTTCATCGGCACAAACTTGAATACGTTGAATACGGCTGTTGAAACCATAATTGTCATGCCACAAGTTATTGTACAATGCCGAGACTGCATTTTCAAGAGCGCTTTGATCCATGCTGGCGATATATTCTTCCTCCGTGATGAATGATTGCGGCTCCTGATCCAAGTCTACGCAAGAAGTTGCAAGGAACAGACTTCCGACAAGCGTTGCAAAATATGTTAGTTTTTTCATATTACTATATGCTATTTTTAGATTAAACAAAATTAGAATGCGAAGTTCAGACCAATCAGGTAGTTACGGCTGTTCGGATAGTCACCCCAGTCAACGCCTTGGATCAGCGGGTCACCCAACGTTGCTTCAGGATCGAGCCCGGAATAACCCGTGATATGGAACGGATTCTGAACTGATGCATAAATACGCAGATTGGTGATTCCCCAATTCTTGCACACTTTTTCCGGTACGGTGTAACCCAAGGTGATGCTCTTCATCTTGATAAAACTTCCGTTCTCTATATAACGGGTACTGAACATATTCTTATTCTCCGTACCCTGGCCATCCCAACGAGGAACATCCGTATTGGTATTGGTCGGTGTCCAATGGTCTTGCCATTTTCTCAACGGAGTAACTGCAGCTACCTGCTGGCTTTGAATACCGTTCAATCCAATCTGCTCCGTAGCGTTATAGATATCGAAGCCATGGAAACCTACCAAGAAGAATGACAAATCGAAGTTCTTATAAGTAAAGGTATTGTTCCATCCCCAGTTGAAAGTCGGCTGACCGCAACCGATAATACCTTGATCCTCTTCATTCAATACACCGTCTTTGTTGACGTCCGTATATTTCGAGTTACCGGCTACTACACCGTAAACATCGCCATTGGTACGACCATCCGTGTTACCATTTGCATCTACAAAAGGAGCGTTCACATCGGCTTCCTGCCACAAACCTTCATACTGATAACCCCAGAAGCTGGCGAGTTTTTCACCTTCTACCATCTGGAACAATTCATTCTGATAGTTTCCGGCTTGCTGCTGACGATGATTAGCGGTAGGAATCAAATTATATGTACCCTTATTGTTCGTCAACGTTAAGTCCGTATGCCAGCTAAAACCTGTCGGATCATTGCTTACAAACGGATCGGCACTGATGGTGAATTCCACACCGGTATTCTTAATCTCACCGGCATTGCGCAACAAAGAACCGTAACCCATATGCGTAGGTTGAGCCACTTCCAGCAAAATATCCTTAGACAGTTTACTATACCAATCAGCAGTCAAACGAACACGACCGTTCAAGATACCGAAGTCCACACCTACGTTGAACTGGTCGTTACGTTCCCACTTCAGATAAGGGGCACTCGGACGGTCAACCGTATAAACAGTCTTTCCACCTTCACCCAACGTAGCACTCATCATAGAGTAGATACGATAAGCCTCAACAGACTGGTTACCTACCGAGCCATAACCCAAACGAAGTTTCAATTGGTCAATGAAATTATTATCCTGCAAGAAACTTTCTTGCTTGATATCCCATGCCAAGGCGGCTGAAGGGAAGTATGCCCACTTGTCTTCCAAACGGGAAGAACCATCGGCACGAATAGAGGCCGTCACCATATAGCGGTTCTTGAATACATAGTTCACACGCAACATACCGGACATCAACGTATTGATGGTACGTGTACTTTCCAATTCGTTCAAAGTCGCGTTCTGGCTCATAGCCAAGTTGTTGTAACCGTGCGTAATATCCACGTAGTCGGGGAAGTATGCACGACCCAAGTGGTTGTAGTTATTGTCATAAGATTGCTCGAACACAGCCGTAGCGTTAATACGATGATTCTCATTGAATTCCTTCACGTAACTCAACGTATTGGTGTTCAGCCAGCTGAGGTTGAAGTAGCTGCGAGCGTATGCACGGCTATTACTGCTGGCAAAATACTGATAGCTATCCTCATTTTCCAATGTTGTGCTCAGACGGTTGTCGAACAAGACACCCAATTGCGAACGGAATGTCAAACCGTCAATGATGTTGAACTGTACATAACCTTGCAGACGGTTGTTGATGGTCTGTGTAGATGAATCCAATTCCCAAATATGTCCCATCGGATTGTACATATGGTTACCGCTCCAGTCATCGTTGTTATATTCACCGTTCTCATTTTTCGGAGACAAAGTATTATCATAAAACATAGCCGTTTGGAATATACCTCTATACTCACTAGTACGCGGAGAAGAATTCTTACGGTAGTTACCGTAGAAATTCAAACCTACGTCCAACCACTTCTTAATCTTGGTGTCCACTTTCAAGCGCCAGTTATAAGTTTCGCTCATAGATTCCTTCAAGATACCTTGGTCGTTCTGATAACGGAAAGAAGCCAAGAAAGTCGTGTTCTCGTTACCGCCGCTGACTGACAAGTCATAGTTTTGCGTAACAGCTGTACGGAAGATTTCGCGACTATAATCATAACCGGCACGTCCAGCCTGCAAGTCAGCCAACTGATCAGCAGTGAAATAATCACCATGACCTGTATCGTTACCATATTCATTTACCAACGTAGCATACTCATATGGAGAAAGGTTATCCGGATACTTAGCTACCGTCTTGATGTTGGCAAAGGCATTGAAGCTAACCGTCAATTTATCCTTGCCCGGATTCTTGGTCGTAACCAAGATAACACCGTTGGCACCACGAGAACCATACACAGCCGTTGCGGAAGCATCCTTCAACACTTCGATAGAAGCAATATCCGAAGGGTTCAGGTTTTGCAATGAACCACCGATGAAACCATCGACTACTACCAACGGACCTGTTTCTGCCGTGATAGAGTTAACACCACGTACACGAATCGTGTTGTCTTGGCTCGGGTCACCGGAACCGCTCAACACCGATACACCGGCCATACGTCCTTGCAAAGCGTCGGACACGTTACCGGAAGGCGTGCTTTTCAAAGCATCAGAGGTTTTTACCGAAGCCACAGAACCGGTCAAGTCGCTCTTACGCTGAACGCCGTAACCTACGACTACGACTTCGCTCAGCATCTCGCTGTCCTCTTCCAACTGCACGTCAATGCGTGATTGGCCATTGATAGCAATCTTTTGGGTTTTGTAACCGATAAAAGAGAAAACTAAGGTACCATTGCTCGGAACATTATTCAATGTATAGTTTCCGTCAATGTCCGTAATACCACCCATCGTGGTACCCTCTACTGATACATTCACACCGATGACAGGCCCTAAATTGTCCGTCACCGTACCAGCCACAGTAATGTTGTTTTGGGCGTTGGCCGGAAGAACCAGCAAGACCGTCAACAACAGCATACTAAATGCTTTAAGAAAAACTGATCTTAGTTTCATAAATTAAATTTTAAATAGTTTATAAAAGGTTGTAATATCTCCCAGTGCAAATCATATTATTTGCGTTGCAAATTTATCTCAAAG
>CALUIQ010000222.1 GCA_944320735.1 uncultured Bacteroides sp.
ACAGAGATTTTATTTTATTGATTTACAAATATATTTTCTCTGTGTCTTTGTGTCTCTGTGTTTTATTTCCCAATTATGATACATCCTCATCATTCATCATTTATAAATATCGGTTACTGTTGGGCAACACACAATCGTCGGCGTGCTTCAAGACATCCTCCACTACGTTGATTTCGAGGAAAGAAGTCTGCGTGCCTGCCTTGCCGCTGCTCAGATAGCCCACCATATCCGTGGGTTGTAGCTTTCCGTCGGCCAACAGGCGGCGCAGGGCGGCGAAATAGTATTCTTGTCCGTTGGCCAGCTCGGGCATATAGATGGCTTCCACGCCGTAAGAAAGAGCCAAGTGGCGCATCGTCTTCTCCTTGTAGCAGATGGCCAGCACGGGATATTTGCCACGGAAGGCGGCCAGGTTGCGTGCGGTGCGTCCGCTATAGCTGTCGGTAATGATGGCACGGATTTTCAATTTTACCGTGGCCTTTACGGCTTGCTTGGCCAGGAAGGCTGTCACGTCATTGCTGTTCTCGTCCAGCGGGATGCGCACATCGTTTTCTGCCAATTTGTCCTGTTCGGCTTGGGCGGCCACTTTCGTCATCGTCTTCACGGCTTCCACCGGATATTTGCCGTAGGCCGTCTCTCCGCTCAGCATCAGGGCATCGGTGCGGTAATAAATGGCGTTGGCAATGTCAGTCACCTCCGCACGGGTGGGACGCGGATTGGAAATCATCGTGTGGAGCATCTGCGTGGCCACGATGACCGGTTTCTTGGCCAAGATACACTTGCGTATCAAGACGCGCTGAATGCCGGGGATACGCTCTTGGGGCACCTCGATGCCCAAGTCACCACGGGCTATCATCACGCCGTCGGCCACTTCCAGTATCTCGTCTATGTTGTCCACCCCTTCCTGGTTTTCTATCTTGGCGATAATCTTGATGTCGCTTCCGTGCTCGTCCAGGATGGCGCGGATGTCCAGCACGTCCTGTTTGGAGCGAACAAAGGAGTGAGCTATGAAGTCGATGTCTTTCTCGATGGCGTACAGAATGTTGTTGCGGTCTTTCTCCGTCAGCGAAGGCAGGTTGATGCGGACGCCGGGCACGTTGACACTCTTGCGGCTTCCCAGCGTGGCCTCGTTTTGCACCTCGCAAAGCAGGTAATCGGGATGTTTCTCCACCACAATCATTTCCAGCTCGCCGTCATCTATCAAGATGTGTCCGCCTTCGTTCAAGTCGTGTACGAAGTTGGGGTAAGACACCGAGATACATTCGGCCGTGGTCGTTTGTTCAGGATTGCCCATCACCTTGACGCGGTCTCCCGTCTTGAACGTGATGGGTTCGCCCGCCAACGGGGTGGTACGTACCTCCGGGCCTTTGGTGTCCATCAGGATACCGATGCGGTTGGACACGGTACGGACGTTGTTTATCAGCTTCTCGGCGCCTTCACGCCCCAAGTGAGCCGTGTTCATTCGCACTACGTTCATTCCAGCCTCAAACAGTTGGCGGATGAAGTCTACTTCGCAACGTTGGTCGGAAATCGTCGCCACAATTTTAGTTTGCTTCAGTAACATAATCTTAATATCTTTAAGTAACCAATCGTATTTATCTTAGTTGTACGTTCATTTTTCATCCGCAGATGACGCGGATGGCGCAGATTTAATATTTTTCTTTGCGGGATAATAAGGATTTGGGCGAAGCCCCCTAAAAATCCGTGTTATCTGTGTCATCTGCGGATGAAAAATGAAACGATACATTATTATTATATACTCCTATTTCTTTAGACTATCCTTCGCTTAGCGGGACGCGATGTTGCGCGAAAGGAGTCACAAAACTTGGCGGAGAGAAACGTCCGGCCTGTGTCGGTCCTCAATGCCCGGCCTGCAACAAGGCTTCCACCGCCAAACGATACGAGTCGAGCCCAAAGCCGCAGATGACACCCCGGCAGGCACAAGCTATCATCGATACGTGCCGGAAGGATTCACGCGCGTGGACGTTGGAGATATGCACCTCGATGACCGGTGCGGTGATGGCGCGGATGGCGTCTTGCAAAGCGATGGACGTATGGGTATAGGCACCCGCGTTCAGCACGATGCCGTCCACATCGAAGCCTACTTCTTGTATCTTGTCGATAAGTTCGCCTTCGATGTTCGACTGGAAATAGTCGATGCACACGTCCGGATAACGGCTTTTCAATCCGGCCAGACAGTCCTCAAACGTCGAACTGCCATAAATGGAAGGTTCACGCTTGCCCAGCAGGTTAATGTTGGGTCCGTTGATGATTTGTATGCGCATATACTTGTTTTTTTATTATTTTTGCCCCGCAAGGGCACACTTTTTGTGCGTGCAAAGATAGGAAAAAGAATTGGAAAAGCGGAAAGAAATGGATAATAAGGAACGTCAGGCATTGGTTATCAGGAAATACCGGCAACACTTGAAGCTGGAAAGGGGACTTTCCAAAAACACCGAAGAGGCTTACTTGACAGACCTCGACAAGCTGTTGCGCTTCTTGGAAGGAGAAAAGGGTAACGTGTTCGATGTCACGCTGGACGACCTCCAACGCTTCAACGCCGGCCTGCACGACATCGGCATCCATCCGCGCTCGCAGGCTCGTATCTTGTCGGGCATCAAGTCGTTCTTCCACTTCCTGGTGTTGGCCGATTATCGGGAGGACGACCCTGCCGAGTTGTTGGAAGGACCGAAGATTGGCTTCCACCTGCCCGAGGTGCTGACCGTAGAAGAGATTGACCGCATCATTGACGCCATCGACCTGAGCAAGCCCGAAGGCCAACGCAACCGGGCCATTGTAGAGACGCTGTATAGTTGTGGCTTGCGCGTGTCCGAGTTGTGCGGCCTGAAGTTGTCCGACCTGTATTTGGACGAAGGCTTCATTCGGGTGACAGGCAAAGGCGACAAACAGCGCCTTGTGCCTATTTCGCCCCGTGCCATCAAGGAACTGAAATATTGGTTTATGGACCGCAATACCACTTGGCGCATCAAGCCGGACTTCGAGGACTATGTTTTTCTGGCCCGTTGGGGAAAAAATATCAGCCGCATTCAGGTGTTTCAGCTCGTCAAAGAGTTGGCCCGGCTGGCCGGCGTCACCAAAAACATCAGCCCCCATACCTTCCGCCACTCCTTTGCCACCCATTTGCTGGAAGGCGGAGCCAACCTGCGCGCCATCCAGTGTATGCTGGGGCACGAGAGCATTGCCACGACTGAGATATACACGCATATCGACCGGAATATGTTGCGGAGTGAAATCATCGAGCACCATCCGCGCAACATCAAGTATCGCGAAGAGCAACGTCATACATTAAATTATAATAAATAATGAGGGGTTATTAACAAATTGTAGAAAAATTAATATCTTTGCGTAGCCAAATCCTGCAAAAGCGTTTGGCGAAGCGATAGGAAAGTAAAGAATAAATAAGTAAATTATTCAATTTCAAACAATTAATTTATACCAAAAATGACGAAGAAGTTGTATTTGCCATTACTGATGGCGTGCGTTGTTGCACTGACATCGTGCAGCAAGAAAATGGGTGAGTTATCATCCGATTACTTCACGGTAACCCCGCAGGTGCTGGAAGCAATCAACGGTGAAGTTCCCGCTACTATCAACGGTAAGTTCCCCGAAAAGTATTTCAACAAGAAGGCCGTAGTAGAAGTTACGCCTGTCCTGAAGTGGGACGGTGGCGAAGCCAAAGGCCAGTCCGCTACTTTCCAAGGCGAGAAGGTAGAAGGCAACGACCAGACTATCTCTTACAAGATGGGTGGCAGCTACACGATGAAGACTACGTTCGACTATGTGCCCGAAATGGCTAAGTCTGAACTTTACCTGGAGTTCACCGCTACTATTGGCAAGAAGACCGTTGAAATCCCGGCCGTAAAGATTGCCGACGGTGTGATTTCTACTTCCGAATTGGTTGAGCAGACTTTGGAAACCGCTAACACAGCTACCGGTGAAGACGCTTTCCAACGTATCATCAAGGAAAAACACGAGGCTAACATTATGTTCTTGATTCAGCAGGCTAACGTTCGCTCCAGCGAGCTGAAGACCGCTAAGGCTTTCAACGAAGAAGTGAAGAACATCAACGAGACTCCGAACCGCAAGATTGACAACATCACCATTTCAGCATACGCTTCTCCCGATGGTGGTATGGACTTGAACACCAAGCTGGCTGAGAACCGTCAGGACAACACGGCTAAGGTCATCAACAAGAACCTGAAGAAGGACAAGATTGAAGGCCTCAACGTTGACACGAAGTACACCGCTGAAGACTGGGAAGGCTTCCAGGAATTGGTTAGCAAGTCTAACATCCAAGACAAGGAGCTGATTCTCCGCGTTCTGTCTATGTATTCTGACCCCGAGCAGAGAGAGCAAGAAATCAAGAACATCTCTTCTGTTTACAAGACTTTGGCTGACGAAATCCTGCCGCAACTCCGTCGTTCTCGCCTGACTTTGAACTACGAGGTTATCGGTAAGTCTGATGAGGAAATCTCTAACCTGGCCGCTACGGATGCCAGCCAGCTGAATCTGGAAGAGTTGCTCTATGCCGCTACGCTGACTAACGACGCCGCCAAGAAGGAAGCCATCTACACCAAGGCTACTCAAAACTTCCCCAACGACTATCGCGCTTACAACAACTTGGGCAAGCTGGCATACGCTGCCGGTAACTTGGATAAGGCCGAAAGCTATCTGAAGAAGTCTTTGTCTATCAAGAACTCTCCGGAGGCTAATATGAATATGGGCTTGGTTGCACTGAGCAAGGGTGACAAGGCTGCCGCCGAGACTTACTTGGCCAAGGCTTCGGGTGCTCCTGAACTGAACGAGGCTCTGGGTAACCTGTACATCGCTCAAGGTCAGTATGAAAAGGCCGTTAACGCATTTGGTGACACGAAGACCAACAGCGCAGCTTTGGCACAAATCTTGGCTAAGGACTACAACAAGGCTAAGAACACTTTGGCTGACATCGAAAATCCGGATGCTTACACAGACTACTTGATTGCTATCCTGGGCGCAAGAACGGACAACGCTTCTCTGACTATCAGCAGCCTGAAGGATGCTGTTGCTAAGGACGCTACGCTGGGTAAGAAAGCCGCTACAGACTTGGAATTTGCTAAATACTTTACGAATGCTGAATTTATGAGCATTGCGAAATAAGCATATCCCATACTGAAAAAAAGATGCCCGATATAGAAATGTATCGGGCATTTCTTTTATTACAACAGAAAAAGAGTTACTTTTGCACACAATATTCTCAGGCAACACATTTATGATATATATGAAGAAAAGTAACTTTGTTATCTTGTGCTTTTTGTCCATCTTGTTGGTGGCTTGTAAGAGCAAGCCTACCCACATCGTCACAATAGAAGGGCATATCGCAGGATTAGGAAATGACACTATCTACCTCTATGGCTCGGATGAAATGTACAGCCGGTTGGATACACTGGTGTCGCAAGGGGATCGTTTTATGGCCGAACTGGACATTGATACGTTGGTTACCTCTTGGCTACAATTCCCTGACGGTACGGAATATCCTCTCTATATGGATAAAGGTAGCCAAATCAAGATTGGAGGCAGCGTAGAGAGAATGGATTCGTTGAATATCACAGGGCATCCGCTGAACGAAGAACTCACCGCCTTTCGTCATAAACTGGCGCTGATGGAAGCCGCCACGCCTGAGCAAGTCACCCAAGCGGCCGAGAATTACATAGAGAATCATCTCGCCTCGCTCACCAGCATTTATGTGTTGGACCGATATTTTGTACAACAAGTTTCACCTGACTTCCGACGCATCGAGCGCCTGATTGAGAATATGACGGGAGAGTTGAAAGACCAAAATTACATTCAGGAACTGAGTGCCTACATCGAAACACAGGATAAGATTTCAATCGGGAAATCCGCCCCCTATTTTCAACTGCCTAACGCCCAAGGCAAAAAGCTGAATCGTAGTGACTTCAAGGACAAATACTTGTTGCTGCATTTTTGGGCGTCGTGGGATGAAGCGTCACGCCAAAGCTGTGCCGGGCTGCGTGCGTTATTCAAGAAAAAAGCCTATAAGAAGCATCTGGCCATCTTAGGCATCTCATTGGATGTAGATAAGAAGCAATGGGAAGCGGCCATAGAGAAAGATACGCTCCAATGGGAACAGGTTTGCGACTTCCAAGGCTGGAATTCCACTTCGATAAAGCAATTTGGGATAAGGGAACTTCCGTCCTTATGGCTGCTCAGCCCTACGGGCCGTATCGAGGGGAAAGATATGACCCTTGCCGAGATAGAAGAAAAACTGAAAGCAATCACCACAAAAAAATAGGAATACGTGCTCATCAAAGTCTATGGAGCCGCCGTACAAGGTATTGACGCGACTCTTATCACCATCGAAGTGAACAGCTCACGGGGCTGTATGTTTTACCTTGTAGGCTTGCCCGATTCCGCGGTCAAGGAAAGTCACCAGCGCATTATTTCCGCCCTGCAAGTCAATGGATACCGGTTCCCAACCAGCAATATAGTCATTAATATGGCTCCGGCTGACATCCGCAAGGAAGGATCGGCTTACGATTTGCCACTTGCCATCGGCATAATGGCGGCCAACGAACAGATACTTCCGGAACGTTTGGACAAGTTCATCCTTATGGGTGAGTTGGGACTGGACGGTAGCTTGCAACCCATTAAAGGTGCTTTGCCCATTGCCATCAAAGCACGGGAATTGGGATTCGAAGGGCTCATCTTGCCCAAGCAAAATGCCCGAGAAGGAGCCGTTGTCAACAACCTGGCGGTGTACGGTGTGGAAAACATCTGCGAAGTCATCGACTTCTTCAATGGCAAACGCGACTTGGAGCCTACCCTCGTCCATACACGCGAGGAATTCTATGCCCAACAAAGTAATTTTGATTTCGATTTTGCCGATGTCAAAGGGCAGGAGAATGTGAAGCGGGCATTGGAGGTGGCGGCTGCCGGAGGCCACAATGTGTTGCTTATTGGTTCGCCGGGAAGCGGAAAATCTATGCTTGCCAAGCGTTTGCCATCCATCTTGCCTCCCTTGTCTTTGGCTGAAAGTCTGGAGACGACCAAGATACATTCCGTAGCCGGGAAATTGGGCAAAGACGGAGGACTTATCTCCCAGCGTCCCTTTCGTTCGCCCCACCATACTATATCGAATGTGGCAATGACGGGTGGTGGCTCCTTCCCCCAACCGGGAGAAATCAGCTTGGCACATAACGGAGTGCTCTTTTTGGACGAACTGCCCGAATTCAGCCGCAATGTACTCGAAGTCCTTCGTCAACCCTTGGAAGACAGAAAGATAAGTATCTCCCGCGTAAAGTTCAATGTGGAATATCCTGCCAGTTTTATGTTGGTAGCGAGTATGAATCCTTGCCCCTGTGGCTATTATAACCACCCCACCAAGGCGTGCGTATGCACTCCGGGACAAGTACAAAAGTATCTGAATAGGATATCCGGTCCCTTGCTCGATCGGATTGACTTGCAAATAGAAGTCACTCCTGTCCCTTTCGAAAAAATGTCAGAGGTACAACCGGGAGAATCCAGCGCTGTCATTCGCAGTCGGGTTGTCCGTGCACGGCAAATTCAGCAACAACGTTATGCCGATGAGCCGGGTGTCCATTGCAATGCTCAGATGAACAGTAGGCTACTGTCCCTTTATGCCCGTCCGGACGAAGCGGGGTTGGCCTTGCTGAAAGGAGCTATGACCCGGCTCAATCTTTCCGCCCGTGCCTACGACCGCATCTTGAAGGTAGCCCGCACCATTGCCGACTTGGAGGGTAGCGAGAATGTCCTGTCTACCCATTTGGCCGAGGCTATCGGGTATCGCAACCTCGACAGGGAAGATTGGGCGGGATAAAAAACAACCAAACAATTTGCATACTCCAAACTTTTGCCCCACCTTTGCACCGCCATAACGAGAGAATGCGTTTTGTAATCCTCATCGGAGGGCAGCAATGCCGGATAAGATGACTGGGTAAAACCAATCATTTTATCCGGCATTTTTTATGAGACATCAAGTAACAGAAAAATAGAAAAGCAATGAAAAGAGACGCGATTGATTTGGGTACGGTAAAAGTATCTACTCTGTTTAGGAAGTATTTCGTTCCTACGTTGTTCGGTATGTTGAGTATGTCTGCCGTAACGGCCATTAACGGTATGTTGGCGGGCCACGGAATAGGCAGTGATGGTATTGCCGCCATCAACATCTGCGTACCTTTGCTTATGCTGTTTACAGGCGTGGGACTGATGGTAGGGGCCGGAGCTTCCGTGGTTGCCTCCATCCAGCTATCGCACGGGAAGGCCAAAGCGGCACGTCTCAACGTGACGCAAGCGATCTTGTTCGTGACCCTTGTGGCGCTTATCCCGTCTATACTGATGGTGGCTTATCCGTCCGCCACCGCCCGGCTGTTGGGAGCTTCCGAGCATTTGACACCGATGGTGCGTGAATACCTGTTGTGGTTCATTCCCTCGCTGATGTTCCAGATGTGGTGTTCCGTCTGCTTGTTTATCATCCGTTTGGACGGTGCTCCGAGGCTGGCGATGATGTGCAATGTGGTTGCCGCCCTTGTCTGCCTTATTTTAGGATGGCTATTCATCTTCCCTTTCGGATGGGGATTGATGGGCGCCGCCTTGGCCGATACCATCGGCTTATTTCTGGGTGGTGTTATGGGACTTGTCTATCTGTTCCGTTTTGCAGGCAAACTGCGTTTTTATCCGCTGAAATGGAGTTTCAAGAGCTTGCGTCTTTCCTTACGAAACATAGGCTATCAATGCCGCATAGGTTCGTCCGCCCTCCTGACGGAAGCCACTATGGCAACACTGATGTTTGTCGGGAATCAAGTGTTTATGAGATATTTGGGCGATGACGGTGTAGGGGCGTTCGGTATTGCCTGCTATTACCTTCCGTTCGTGTTTATGGTGGGTAATGCCATCGCCCAATCGGCGCAGCCCATCATCAGTTACAATTTCGGGTTGGGATATCGGGAGCGTGTAGTGGCAACAGAGCGCATCGCCCTGCTGACTTCCGCTGTATGTGGTGTCATTATTATGGCCGCGTTCACGCTGTTCCCCCAGCTATTGGTGGGGTTGTTCCTCCATCCCGACAACACCGCGGCCCGCATTGCTATTGATGGCTTTCCCTATTTCTCGACGGCGTTCGTATTCTTTATCTTCAACCTGACTGTCATCGGGTATTATCAGAGCGTGGAGAAAGTTAAACCTGCCACGGCATTGGCCTTGCTACGGGGCTTCATATTCTTAATACCGTCTTTCCTATTGTTTCCTCGAGCAATTGGGACAAACGGTATTTGGCTGGCGTTGGGTCTGTCTGAGGTTCTGACAACAGTGACCATTATTGTTATGTATGCCTTGTCGCGGAAAACACCTGCAATAAAATGCGGCTAACTGATTATGACGAAATGAGTCTATTGACAGTGCATCTGCTAAAACAGATCCTTTTGCAATAGGTGAAAAAAGTGTCATAAATCCATCATCAATGGCCTTTCATCTCTTCTTCAAACATTTTAGCATCGATAATCAGGCAAGATGCTATCTTCTTGATGACTAACAGGTCTTTGTCTCCCGTTACCAAATAATGCGCCTTGGCTTCCACCGCTAATGCAAGCAAATAATCATCTTCTTCGTCACGGCAAAGACGTATGTTTTTGGATGGTTCAAACAGGCAACCTTTCATGCGTAAGAACGAAAGAAGGGACTCCACTTCATACACGGGAAAATATTTTGCAAACTTCGGACGTTGTGTAACCTCTCTGATTTCTTCTAACAACTCATTACACAATACCAATTCAATACGGTCATCACTCAATAAAGTAACGAGCGAAGAGAGCTTTCTACCTATCAGAAAGCTGATCCAACAATTCGTATCAACAATGACCCGTTTCTTTCTTGCGCTTCGCATACCGCTCTTTTCTCACTTGTTTTACTTCGGCGAGAATATCTTCTTCGCTCAATTCATCTGTTCGGAACGTTTCCAAGAAATGCTCCAATTCCGCTTTCGTAGCATCTTTAGTCAAGATGCGCCCTAAACGCAACTGTGTGCGTATCGGCAACTGTTTGACCAAACTCAATATCTGACTATAATTTAAGTTTAATACGGCATCCATAAACATCCCATTTTGTTTTCTGCGAAGATAGGAAAAAGCAAGGAAAAGAACAAGGCTCTCCGCATTTTTTATCAAAGCTGTAGCATTATTGCATTTCTTCTAATAGTTCCCGTTCCTTCTTAGACAAAGAAGCTACAACCCTGTCATGCGATTGCCTGACAAGTTCCTGTATGATTTTGTCAGGCACATCTTGATTAAAACAAACGCTTATCCAATGTTTCTTATTCATATGATATCCGGGCCATACCCCCTCATAACGCCCTTTCAATTCTTCAATTTGTTCGGGAGCACACCGCACAGAAAAGACAAAGGAGTGAGGATATAAGACATAATAAAGGCTTTTGCAAAACTAAAATCAGTCCGAAATGAATAAAGTCATCCATCGGACTGATTTTGTTTTGCATCCAACTTAACCTACCACGCTATAAATCCGCACATCCGGTTCTGTTTGGAAATAAGGTTTTAATTCTACCACTACATCCTGAGTGAACAAATCGGATTTCAGGTAGTTTTCGGCATCAGCTACGGACGCGAAGCCGTGAAGTACCTGCACATCATTGCCGCGAACGAGCAACTGCTTGCTGCAAGCCCCTTGAATGTCATCCAAGAATGGCTGGCGATACTTGTTGTAGACTGCCGCTGCTGCCGAGCGGTCGCTTTCTTTGATATTTATGGTGATTTGTAAAAAAGCATCTACTTTGTTTTCTTTTTGCCATATCTGTAAACTTTATTCCGCAGGCTTCACATGTTCTCCGGCTTCGCGATGCCCTCAGCTGTGGCCCGCTCAGCCATACGCTTGATGCGCGCGTCCAGATCGGGGTGCGTGGAGAAGAGTTGGTTTAGTTTGCTGGTCTTCTGCTCGCCCTGCAACTCCTTGAGCCGCTGGAAGGAGAGAGCCATCGCCCACGGGTTCTTGCCCGCTTTCTTCAGAAATTCATAGCCATAGTCGTCGGCTTCGCGCTCCTGTTTCTGCGAGTAGCGGGCGTTGACCAACGCCTCGCCCAAGTCGCCCAACTGCGAATCAGTCAAGTCTGCAGCCTTTCCGCCACTCGACGAAATCCCGTCTTTCAGTGCCGAGGTCAGCAACGCCGTGCGGAAACCATTCTTGGAGTCACGGTGCGCCACATGACCCACCTCATGGCCGATGACACCCAGTAGTTCCTCGTCCGTCATGATATCCATCAATGAAGAGAAAACACGCACGCTACCGTCGGCACAGGCAAAAGCGTTCACATCCGTCACGTAATACACCTTAAAGTTCAAGGGAATGCCGTCGGCATCGCTCAGACCCTCTGTCAGCTTCTTCAACCGGAGAGTGTAGGGACTGTCATCGGCGCAGACCTGGTTGTTGGCATCCATCCAGTCGATGTACTCTTTCACATACTCGGCCATCTGCTCGTCGGTCAATGTCACCGCCTTGGCAGCCTTAGCCACACCGCTCACGGCCTTTTTCAGATTGAACTGAGCCCTGGCGGGCATCATCGCCATTACACACAGCAACACGAGGGCTGCTACCTTGCACAATGTCTTCTTCATACTCATTTATGTTAAGTTATACAATAGCCATGTTCAGTTCGGCTCAACCGCCACCCTATCCACACGCATCCTGCCCCAGCACGAATAGCAAGCCGTACAGACACCCCGGCTTTTTTATAAGCTGTGCAGATGGTTGCACGGCAAAGATACAACCTTTCCGCGAAAGTCAGCACGCACACCGGGGGGAAATTAAGGTATATCCCCGCCCGGGAATATATCTTTTTATGAAAGACACGGATTCAATCTATTGGCGGATGGAGCGCTATGCAGATACGTCACTTATGACATGGCATCTTAAACTTGTTCATTCTCGTTATAGACAAGATTGTTGGTTGGATTGAGGCAGCTTTCAAAGCCCCGACCAATGACCACCTGCGCCAGTTGGAGTTTGTCGTCGTGCGCGGAAGAGAGAACATCGGCAAAGTAATTACCCCGCTTGCCAAGAACATAGAGAAATTCAAAATATGTTGCTTACCGCTACCGCAGAAGGGCTGGGTGCCGTGTTCCATATACCCGTAGCGGACGAAACGGAAAAGATCAAAGAGATTGTTCATGCTCCCGAAGGATATGAATTCATCTGCCTGCTGACCATCGGTTATCCTGCTCCCAATGCTTTCCTTCCCAAGCAGAAAGTCATTGATGTAGATAAGAGGATACACCTTGACCGTTGGTAAAGAATTACCAACCCGCCAAGTGTATCTTATGTGTGGGAGCCGGAAATGCCTTGTCTATATCGCACAAGTCTTCTTCCGTCAAAGCAAGGTCTAGGCTGCGAGCATTCTCCTCCACATGAGCGATGCTGCTTGCCTTGGGTATGGCGATGACGTTTCCGGTACGCATAATCCACGCCAGCATGACTTGTGTCGGGGTTGCGCCGTGCCGGCGAGCTATCTCTATCAAAGTTTTGTGGTTTCTTAGGTGTCCTTCTCCCAACGGCGTGTAGGCCATCACAGGAATATGATGCCGCTCGCTCCAGAGGATAAGATCATATTCAATTCCCCTGTCTTTCAAGTTGTAGAGCACCTGATTGGCGGCACAGTCCTTACCGTGGGGCAGAAAGAGGGTATGCTCCATGTCCGCCACGTCGAGGTTGCTCATTCCCCAAGAGAGAATCTTGCCTTCCTGCTGTAGCTCCACCAAGGCGCGAACAGTCTCGGAGAACGGATAACGTCCTATCCAGTGCAGGAGATAGAGGTCGATGTAATCCGTGCCAAGCCGTTGAAGGCTACGTTCGCAAGTACGTTTCGTCCCTTCGTAACTGGCATTGCTTGGTAGGACTTTGCTTACAATGTATGCTTTGTCCCGACAATCGCGCACGGCTTCCCCTACGAGGTATTCCGTGCCATACATCTCGGCTGTGTCAATCAATGTCAGTCCAAGGTCGATGCCCCGGCGCAAGGCTTGTATCTCCTCCGTGCGCCGGCGACCCATCTGGTAAGTGCCTTGTCCGAGCGGGCAGACTTGCCGCCCGTCCGGAAAGGTAATCATTCGTTGTTCCATATCCCCTTTTTATTTCAGGTATTCACAGTAGAAAGCTTCAATCTTGTCGAACGGGATCTTTTCGAAGTTGTCGTACAAATCCGTATGGACGGCACCGGGGATGATGAGCAGTTCCTTGTTGTCACCCTTCAACTTCTTGTAAGTATCCTCGCTGAAGTAGCGCGAATGAGCCTTCTCGCCGTGGATGAGCAGCACGGCACTGCGGATTTCGTCGGCATAAGTCAGTATCGGCATATTCAGAAGCGAAAGCGAAGAGGTAACGTTCCAGCCTCCGTTGGAGCCGAGAGAACGTTTGTGATAGCCGCGCGGTGT
The DNA here is from genome assembly GCA_944320735.1 of uncultured Bacteroides sp. Taxonomy (GTDB): domain Bacteria; phylum Bacteroidota; class Bacteroidia; order Bacteroidales; family Bacteroidaceae; genus Bacteroides. The sequence continues at coordinate 13,467 of CALUIQ010000222.1, forward strand.
CTTATAGTAAGCGTTGTAATCCTTCATAAATTGCGGGGCATCTTCCGGCAAAGTTTGCGGAACTCCACCCGCAAGGGCATACGAGCCGTTGCGATAATCTTCCGTACGCTGTGCATTGAGTTGTTTGCGCATTTCGTAGCGTGCGTCGGCATTGTCGGCTTGGTCGAAATATCCGTTGGCCGTCACGCGGCACATATCATACATCGTAGAGGCTACCGTAGCTTTGATACGGGTGTCGATGGCCGCTGCATTCACCGCCATACCGCCCCAACCACAGATGCCGAGAATGCCAATCTGTTCCGGATTCACATCCTCACGGGTAGACAGATAATCTACTGCGGCGCAGAAATCTTCGGTGTTGATGTCGGGAGAAGCCACGTAACGGGGCTGACCTCCGCTCTCGCCTGTGAATGAAGGGTCGAATGCGATGGTGAGGAAGCCACGCTCGGCAAGCTGTTGCGCATACAGGCCGGACACTTGTTCCTTGACCGCTCCGAACGGGCCGCAGACGGCTATGGCAGCCAGTTTGCCATTGGCGTTCTTCGGGATGTAGAGGTCTGCCGCCAACGTGATGCCGTAGCGGTTGTGGAACGTCACTTTACTGTGATTTACTTTGTCACTCTGCGGGAACACTTTGTCCCACTCTTGAGTCAGATTCAATTTCTCTTCCATAATACCTTTATTTATAAGTTCGTTGTTTTCTTGTGCCGCAAGGTTTCCCGTGCCGCAGATGCAGGCAAGCAGGGCCACTACGGTTGTCTTGAATGATATTATCATATACTCTAAATTATTATACTCTATCTTATCCTTTTAATTCGTCACGGTACAAAGGTATAGTAAAAGCTCTAAAGAAGGATTGCTGTGAGGCTCAAAGAATTTTGGTGAAAAGCTCAAATGAATAAGGCAAAATGAAGCTTGCTTGCTTCGCCAAGTATCCTCTATTGTACGCCAAACCTCCACATAGTAAACATAAAAGAAAATAAAGAAGGGCTGTCTATGATTAATAAACGTTATAAGGATGAAGAGAATGGAAACAAGCCTCTTTTTAGGTCTCTAACTTAAGGAGGGAATGTTTCTAACATAGGAGGGGAATGTTGGAAACATTCGGGGTCTATGTTAGAAACCTTCTCGACCCTTGCCTAAAAGGGTTTTTGGTGAGAATAAATCTCTACGGAAAAGACAATTTTAAAATGAATACAACAGAGTATTTGCTTTGTTGTGAACTTTAACTTGCCATTCAATGCGGTATCCCTTATGTTCGCTTTATTGTGGAAAATCATTTAAATCAAATACTCTTTTCACTTGGTCATATGGAATTTTAAAACTATTTTTGTCCCTGCCGGATAAAGATAGGGAATATGAACACTTTTCGCTCGATAGATGAATTGGTCAAGACTTTGGATAGAGAGAAGATGTTGCTGAAAGAAATGTTCAGCAAGCGGAAATCTCCTTCCTTCCGGTACGATTATGCGTTGGAGTTGACTGAATACAAGGAGGAGCGGATTAAGTATCTGATAGATTACGGCATCATTCGCGACAGCGGGAATTTCCTCGAGATGGAAGACATTTACCTGAAGTTCTTCGAAGAGGTGCTGCAAGTAAACGAGGATATCAACGTGTCGTTCGTACAAGAGCACCTGAACCGGCTGAACGACCATATCGAGTACTACCTGAAAGAAAACAACGAGCAGCGCAAGTATGCCTACCAACGGGAGGTGAAGCGTAGTCTGAAGAACATTGCCTTGGCTACCGTCCGCAACGTAATGGACTTGAAACGCAACGTGGACAACACATATAAGAACGAACCTAACTATCAAATCAAGCTCGCCAAGCTGAAAAAGCTGGACGAGAAAAGGCGGAACATCGCGCTGCTGATAACGAAAAGCGAGGACGTAATTGACCATCAGCAACCTACGTTCTTCCGGGTGGCTATGGACGTACAGATGCGTAACGTGGTGAGCGACGTGAAACTTCAACTGAATGATTCGTTCCATAACTTGATAGAGATAGAAAAGGAAATCATTCATTACCTGAACTTGATAGCTTACCAAAATCGAATTTTTGAGAAAGTGCGCAAGCTGAAGTACCTCCGCGACCAGTTCCTGCTGGAAGCGAATACCGACATCAAACGGATGTTGGCGGAACGTAATCCCGTATGGATGGAGCCATCGGCAAGCTACCGCATCAAATTGTCGATAGACAATCTGCGCAACTCGACGGATGCCACAGAGTTGATTCGGAAGGTAATGGCACGGCGGAAGGACAAAACGAAAGGGCCTCAGAACGTGGCGGAAGCTATTCCGCCGGAATACTTGTCGGAGGCTGGTGAACTGTTTGACGCAATCAACCTTCAGGAAGTGTTCAACGCTTTTTCCGCTTCGGGCACTCATCTGTTCCGCTTTGTGATGAGTTATTCTTACCCCAAACAAGTATCGGAAGGAGAGAAGGTGCTTTTCTTCTGCCAGATAGCGTCGCAATATGCTGACAGCCTTGATTTTACTGACCGTTACGAATCGACGGCCGATGTGGAATACCCCTTAATTTATGCAAAGTGACCGATATGAAATATACCGAAGAAATATTCAATCTGTTAAGCAAAGGCGGTTTTATTTCCGCCAATAGCGTGTTGCCCGCCGTCAAGCGATATTACGATGCGCTGGAAGATGATTTCGCCGATTATTACGAATACTATAAAGGTATCGGATTTTATTTGGAAGCGGGCGATGGCTATTATCTCTTCACCCGCCGGGAAGCGAAGGTAGATATGGAACGCAAGTTGGAGGCAGCGGTGAGATGGATAGACTATTTGAGCTTCCTGAAAACGTATGACGCGGCTTTCGGGGCGGGGTATCTATTCCGTCCTGCAGATATCGAGGTGCAAATCAGTTGTAATATGGAGTTGAAGGAGAAAGCCTCCAAACTGTTCTCCGACAAAAAGAAGTACGGAGAGATTGTGGAAAAGCTGGTTTCCGAGCTGGAGAAAGCCGGGATGATTGAATTGGAGAACGAACACGACGAAAGATATAAAGTATTGACCGCATTCCACTATATGGAAGAGATGGTGGATTGCATAACGATAGCGGAGGAAGTCAGCGATGAGATACCTGAATAAAGTAGTTTTCCTAAACAGCGCGCACATTCCGTATGCGGAAATCAAGGTGGACGGCAATGTGCATTTTATCGGAACGCAGGGCGTAGGCAAAAGCACGTTGTTGCGGGCGATACTCTTTTTCTACAATGCGGACAAGTTACGTTTGGGCATCCCCAAGGAGAAAAAGAATTTCGACGCTTTCTATCTGCCGTATTCCAACTCGTACATCGTCTATGAGGTGATGCGCGAAAACGGAGCCTATTCGGTGGTGGTCAGTAAATCTATGGGGCGGGCAGCATTCCGATTCATCGATGCGCCCTATGCGAAGGAGTGGTTTGTGAATCAACACAATGAAGTATCTTCTGATTGGAACGAAATCCGCAAACGTATTTCTGACAGACGTTGCGATACACGGTTGATAACCAGTTACGAAATGTTCCGCGACATCATCTTCGGTAATAACAAGAAGCCCGATATGGTGTCTTACCGCAAATTTGCCATCGTGGAGAGCAGCAAATACCAGAACATCCCCCGCACGATACAAAACGTGTTTCTCAACTCCAAGTTGGACGCGGATTTCATCAAAGACACCATTATCCGTTCGATGAGTGAGGAAGAGGTTTCAGTAGACCTTGCCTATTATCGCAGCCAGATAGAAGCCTTCGAGCAGGAATACAACGACGTAATGCTTTGGCTGAAGCCGGACAAAAATGGGGTCATCGTTGTGCGCAAGCAAGCAGACCAGGTCATAAGCCGTTATCGGAGTTTGCTCTATGCGAAAAAACAGGTAGAAGAAGGCAGGGAGGAACTGAACTTTGCCGAGAAAGCGGCGCGCCAGAAGCTCCCGATACTGGAAGAGGAAATAAAGCAGGCGGAAGAAAAGCTGGAAAGGATAAAGCGCTTGATGGGGGAAGAAGAGACCAAGTACGATGCGGAACGTGATAAACTGTCGAGGCGGGAGGGAGAAGTGACCGCCGACTTAAAGCGGATAAAGGAAAAACGGGTGTACTACGAGAAGGAACGCATACAAGAAGTGACAGCGCGGGTAGAAAAGGAAGCGACCCATCAGCGCGAACTGGAAAGCCTAAAGAACCTTTACGCGCAGCTGACCGCTACTTATCAAGACATCATCCAACATTATAAGCAGTTGGAGGAACGATTGGACAACAGTTTAAAATCGTTTGAAAACGAAATAAGGGAACGAATATTCTCACTTCGGGAGGAAAATGAAAAGCGGAAACGTATGCTATATGCCAATCGGCAGGAACAGGAACGTCGGATACGGGAACGGTCTGAGGAGAAGATAGAAGCCTGCAACGAGGCCATCAACCGGATATTGGAAGATGCCTCACAAATCCGAATGGAAAAGAAAGAAGTACAGCTTACGGTGCATTTTGACAAAGAAATCAAAGAATGCGTGTCGGCTTTGGCGGACATCGAAAATGAAGAACGGCAGGTGGGGCTTGACATCGAGCGTCTGCGTTTGGAGTGTGACAAGCTAAGGCAAGAAAGCAGGGAGAAAGTGGAAGCCTTGGTAAAACAATATGCACCGAAAATCAATGCGGTACTTAAAGAACGGGAAACTTTGGAGAAGGACATCGAAACGCTTCGCTTAATGGTGGAAAAGCGGAAAGGTTCGTTGGGCGAATGGTTGGACAACCATCAGCCCGGGTGGCAAGAAACCATCGGGAAGGTGGTGGACGAAGAGCGTATTCTGTATAATCAAGAGCTAAATCCGCAACTCACGGACGAAGGAAACCATACGCTTTTTGGCGTTAAGCTGGAGCTTTCGGGCATCCCTTGCGAGGTTCGTACTCCCGGACAGATAAAGTCGGAGTTGGACGAAAAGCAAGCGGCGCGGGAAAATTGTGTCCGCGAATTAAATCGGTTGGAGCAAGAAAAGCAAGTAGCCACGGAGAAGATGGAGAAAGGATATCGGAAACAAATCCGGGAGGTTTCGGACAAACTGCATTTGGCGGAAATACAACTCCAACAAATTCCCTTGAAGAAGAAAAGCACGCAAGCCGACCTTGCCACGTGGCAACGTAAGGAAGAAGAATGGAAGAAGGGACAGACAGAACAATTGGACCTCAAATTGGGGGCGAAAGAACGGGAACGCTTGCAGAAGGAAGAGGAACGGAAGGCCTTGCGCTCGGAACGCGACAAGAAGCTGAAACAGGCAGAAACCGAATGGCGCAAGGCGGAACGAGAGGAAGATACGACGGTTCAAGAGAAAATCAAAAGTTTGGAAGAAGAGATTAACAAACAACGTAGCGAAACGGAAGCGAAGAAAAACGAACTTCACCTGCTACAAACTCAAGAATTGAACGGCAAAGGCGCCGACACATCCGTCATCAACGAATACGAACGAAAGATGCGGACGATAGAGGAGGAACTGAAATACATAGCTTCCAAGCGTTCGTTGGTGTCTGATTATGAGAAAGACAAGCGCGAATATTTCGACCGGGAAGCACAATGGATTGACGAGCGAAAAGAAATATCCGCACGCAGGGACTCACTGGAGGAGAAATATGCGCATCGTAAGAAGAGATTCTCGGAACAGCGGAACGAAGCGGAAAAGGAATGGAACGGCTGCCGACAGGAAAGAGAAGCCATTCGTGAGGATTTCGAGAAGCTGAGACGGTTTCGCGAAGACGAATACCTCTGCCCGCCCGATTCGTACACAGCGGCAGAGCGTCCTACCCGAAAGTCCTGTGGTACACTGGTAGAAGAATTGAAATCGCAGATATTCGCTATACAGAATAATACTGATGCCTTCAAAAAGAAAGTCAACTTGTTCAACGGGAACTTTACCGCCAAGAACACATTCAGCTTCAGCGTGAACTTGGTAAGCGAAGCAGACTATTACGACTTTGCGTCGAATCTTTGCGAGTTTGTGGAGAACAACAAGATAGCCGAATTCCAAAGCCGCATCAGCGAACGCTATACAAACATTATCCACCGCATATCGAAAGAGGTGGGCGAGTTGACCAACGATGAGAGTGACATCCGGAAAACCATCAACGAAATCAACGATGATTTTGTAAAACGCAACTTTGCGGGAGTTATCCGCAGCATCGAATTGCGTCCGCAAGCCAGTGATGACAAATTGATGCAACTACTCTTGGAAATAAAGCAGTTCAACGAAGAAAACCAATTTAATATGGGGGCTTTGGACCTGTTTTCTCAAGATTCGCGCACAGAAGTGAACGAAAAAGCAGTCAAGTATCTGTATGCGTTCAGCCGGAAGCTGAAAGACGAACCGGGACGCAAGTCGCTTGCATTGACGGATACATTCAATTTGCAGTTCCGCATCCGGGAGAATGACAACGATACGGGATGGGTGGAGAAGATTGCCAATGTAGGTTCCGACGGTACGGACATCTTAGTGAAAGCGATGGTCAATATTATGCTGATAAATGTGTTTAAAGAGAAAGCATCCCGTAAGTTCGGCGATTTCAAGTTGCATTGTATGATGGACGAAATCGGCAAGCTTCATCCCACCAACGTAAAGGGTATCTTGGCTTTTGCCAACTGTCGGAATATTCTGTTGGTGAACAGTTCGCCCACCCCATATAATGTAGAAGATTACAAATACACGTATCTCCTGAGCAAGGATGCGAAAAGCCATACACGAATTGTGCCGTTGCTGACACATATAAAAGAGTAAAAAAAGTATGCGGAATAATAGATTTTCGGTTTCGATAGCGGAAAAGATAAATCGGATGCTAAATGGAGAGGCCTTAGCGTCCAGTGCTTTGCCACAATGGATTGCCGACGAATTAAGGCAGGAAGGATTGTTGAGTGTGGCCTCCCAAGGCAGCCGTAAGTCTTACCGTGTCATAGACGCCGACGCTTGCGTCCGTTATATTATGAGTCGTTATACAGGCGGTGCCGAGTTGGACCAGTGGATTAATCTGGCTGAACAACCAGAAATCGACCGGAGTATGTTAGTTCGTGCAGTAGGTAATTCAAAAGCCATCCATTTACGTACTTTTCGGGGATTCTTGGTGAATTGTTGCGAGCCGATAGAGGCTATGATGGGTGAGCGCCGTTTTGTCTTATCACCCATTGAAGGCATTGCCGTATTCATCCAGCATCCCTCTGAATTCCGTATTCCTACCGATGTAGTGATTGTCGGAGTGGAGAATGGCGAAAGTTTTTCAAAAATCCGTAGGTACAGAAACCTTTTCAATGCAGATAAAGTATTGTTTGCATCTCGCTATCCCCAGTCGGCAGATTTACGTAACTGGCTGATGGAGATATCCAACCCTTACATCCATTTCGGCGATTTCGATTTGGCGGGCATTCGGATTTATTTGTCTGAGATATATAACTATTTAGGCACCCGCGCTTCCTTTTACATACCGGATGATATCGAGGAACGGTTGCGCAGCGGCAATTCGGAACTGTACGACCGACAATATGCTCGCTACAAGGATATGCGTGTGACCGACCCTCGCCTTCTCCCACTTGTAGAAATGATTCATAGTTATCGGAAGGTTTATGAGCAAGAAGGGTTGTGATTCCATTACTGATTTTATCGTCCTAATCCGATAGGCTTCCCGATAATCGTTTCAACCACATCCAGCGAGTCTTTCCTAAGCAGTTCTTCATTGCGTAACGGCTCATCCCAAGGATGTTTCGACAAGGCGAATTTGGAATGATGGACAGTGACGATGTGCTTGGCTTTCAAATCCTTTGCCGTTTGTGTCAGTTTATCGGGCAAGATGTGTATATATCGCCAGTCCTCGCTGTACTGACCGTTTTCCAGTATTGCCCAGTCTATGCTGGGATGCTGTGAAGCGATCCGGGCGAAGTGAGTTCCATATCCTCCGTCTCCTCCAACGAACACGGACAAGGACGGGGTCTCAAGCAGGAACGATGCCCACAGGGTTTGATTTGCCTTCAGCCCGCGTCCGGAGAAATGGCGGGTGGGTAGGCAATAGACCGTAAATTCGGATTCCGGTCTCGCCTTTTCCTCCCAATCCAATTCAATCAACTGTTCTTTTCTGTGTCCCCAATGCTCGAAATGCTCGCCTACACCCAACGGACAGATAACTTTCCGCGTTTTGTCCTTCAACTCCTTTACCGTCCGATAGTCCAAATGGTCCCAATGGTCGTGCGTAATGACGAGATAGTCTATCTCCGGTATGTCGTCCGGTTGATAGAGGTCTGTTCCCTCAAACGGCTTGTTGATGAAGGATACGGGTGATGCCGCATAAAACACGGGATCCACCAGAATCCGTTTCCCGTCTATCTGCAACAGGTAGGAAGAGTGGCCGAACCACACCATTAGGTTTTCCGTTCGCGGCAAAAGTTTCAGGTCTGTCTTGACGGCGGGCACAGGCTTGGCGGGATACAGCTTGCTTCTGTCGGAGGCGACAAATTCCCATAATGCCTGCCAACGACTTTTTTGGCCGGTCATCATTGCTGTCGGTTTGAGGTTGCGAAACTGTCCGTCCCGGTAGTTGGGTGAGTGCCGGATGCGTTCCAACCTCTCGCCGGAAGGTAGCTTGCCGAATGACGGTTGCCGCAAGAAGGCAAATACGCCAACGACTATCACTAAGAATATGCAAATGGCTATGCTAATGAACATACGATTTTTTCTTTTCATATTCATTCCAACGAGAGTGTCACGGTAACATCGCCTTTGCCCAATGCCGCGGTGAATGTCTTGCCGCCCTCGATGGTCAGTTTGATAATGTTACTTTCTATATTCGTCTTATTTTGATTGTTAGAAACTTTCTGTTGTGCCTGAGCCGTCACGATAACGACAGCCAGCAGGGATGCGAATAACCATCTTTTCATATCTTTTGCTTTTATTATTTCTACAATTACAAAGATACGGTAGGATGAAGTACGAGAGGATAGACATATCATCGGTGTTTGTAACACTTTTACAGAAAATGCGTTTCCCCTGCAAACTTGTCCGGCTTGCAGGGGATTTCTCTATACTTATATATTATAGGGCTTACTCGGCAGGCATATTTACTAACTGTCAGTGAGAATACGCTAATTCACTTTATTCTGTGTCTTATCCTATTATTTTCTTAAGAAATTTGTATATTTGCCATCGTAACATCTAAAGACAGAAAAATATGAAGAAACTTATTGTAGGACTGATGTTTGGAGCAGGATTGCTTCTTCTGAACGCCTGCCAGTCGAAAACAAGCCGTATTGATGATTTGAAAGACTTTGTAGAACAGCTCAGTGAGGATTGTGGAGACTATACCACCGAGCAGTGGGAAAGTGCAAACGAGGAATTCAGTAAATTGCTGGATAAAATCAACTCGTATGACGACCTGACGAAAGAGGAACTGGAAGAAGTAGCGCGGTTACAAGGGCAATATGCCGCAACCGTGTTCAAGAACAGCGGGAAAGCCGTTATGGAAGAGATGGAGAAAGCCGGTGTGGCATTGGATGGATTTCTGGACGGGCTGAATAAAGGTTTGGAGAATGAAGAAAAATAATAAATAAGAAAGTAAACGTATGAAGGCATTAAAGAGTATTTTAGGCGGCCTATGCTTGTGTGCCGCTATGGGCGGATGCGTATCGGCATCGCAACCAGAAAATGCGGAAGTGAAAGAAGTCAGCAAGTCGGATGCGGTCATAGCCACCATTATGGAACGCCGCAGCATTCGCCAGTACAAACCGCAGCCGGTGAACCGTGACACTATGCAGATTATCTTGAACTGTGGCATCCATGCGCCCAACGGTATGAACAAGCAGTCATGGGAAGTGCGCGTGGTGGACAATCCGGAGTTTATCAACGGCGTTACGGCACTATACACCCAAGACAATCCAAAAGCGGCCGAAGATCCTTCGTTCAAGAACATGTTCCGCAATGCCCCTACAGTGGTATTCATTGCCAACGACCCTTCGTATGATTGCTCGCAGATAGACTGCGGTTTGTTGGGCGGCAATATGATATTGTCCGCACAGTCTATGGGTATTGGTTCATGCTGTTTGGGAGGACCTGCCCGCTTTATGAAGTCTCCCGAAGCTGCCGAATACCTGAAGAAACTGAACTTTAGCGAAGGCTATGAATTGTTGTACTGCATCGCCTTCGGCTATCCGGACGAAGCACCGGCAGCCAAGCCCCGCAACGCGGAGAAAGTGAAGTTCATTGATTAATGCAATAGCTTATCGCCTTGCACGACCGCTAATTGTCAACTTGTATGGTTAGTAGTCGTGCAAGGAGGTTGTGTTATGCAAAAGCAAGTTGATTACATTTTGTCGCCATACGCCAAATCGCCCGCATCACCCAAACCGGGAACAATATAAGCATGTTCATTCAGAGATGGGTCAATGGCGCCACACCATAAGATTACATCATCTTCAGGGAAGAGTTTTTGCAGATGCTCCACACCTTGTCGGCTGGCAATGATGCAAGCTATGAGCAGGCGTACAGGATGCCCTTTGGTGCAGAATGCCTTATAGGCAAGTTCCATACTTTCACCCGTAGCCAGCATAGGGTCAACCAACAGTAAAGTCTTATTGGTCAAGGCAGGAGTCGCAATATATTCCACGTGCACGTCCACTTGTTTATGCTCCGGGTCTGTATAATAACGATAAGCTGAAACGAAAGCATTCCCCGCACGGTCGAATACATTCAAGAATCCGATGTGCATAGGCAATCCCGCCCGGAATACGGTGGCAATGACCAAATCATCATCCGGTGTACGGGTTTGGGCTATTCCCAAAGGTGTTCGCACTTCCTTGGTGGAATAGGTCAGTTCCTTACTTATTTCATACGCCATCAGTTCTCCAATGCGTTCGATATTGCGCCGGAAACGCATACGGTCTGTCTGTATGTTCACGTCGCGCAGTTCTGCTACGTATTGGTTGAGGATGGAGTCACTTTCTGCAAAATTTATAATTCTCATATTACTCTGAATTATATGTAACAGCTGCAAACATACGAAAAAAAGAATGAAATCAGCCGTGTTCCCGATAAATAAATTCCCCAAATCAGAGGTTGGTAATAATTTAATTGTAACTTTGCCACAACATAGTGCATAAATGTTTTATTTAAATAACGAATTATCATGAAGAACTTATTCGACATTAAAGACAAAGTAATCGTCATCACTGGCGGTTGCGGTATTTTGGGTAAGAACATCGCCAACTATTTGGCAGAGCAAGGTGCTAAAATCGTCATCTTGGACCGTGCGGAAGAAATCGGCAAGCAACTGGAGGCTGAATTGAGCCAAAAGACGGAAGCCTTGTTCCTCACGACGGATGTGCTGAACAAGGACGTGCTGGAAGAGAACAAGAAAGCCATTGTAGAGCGTTTCGGCACCATTGACATCCTGCTGAACGCCGCCGGAGGCAATATGGCCGGAGCTACCATTGCGCCGGACAAGACTTTCCTCGACTTGGACATCGACGCTTTCCGCAAGGTGGTTGACCTTAACCTCTTCGGTACCATCCTGCCTACAACGGTATTCGTGCCCGTTATGGCAGAGAACAAGAAAGGTGCCATCGTTAACTTCTGTTCGGAATCCGCTCTGCGTCCGCTGACCCGTGTCGTAGGTTACGGTGCCGCCAAGTCGGCTATCGCCAGCTACACGCGTTATATGGCTACAGAACTCGCTACGAAGTTCAGCCCCGAATTGCGTGTCAACGCTATTGTGCCGGGCTTCCTGCTGACCAACCAGAACCGCTCGTTGCTGACCAACCCCGACGGCTCGTACACCGACCGTGCCAAGGCCATCATCGCCCACACGCCTGCCGGACGCTTTGCCGAGCCGGAAGAGCTTTTCGGTACTATCCATTACCTCATCAGCGACGCTTCGAGCTTCGTGACGGGTGCTCTCTCGGTAGTAGACGGTGGATTTGACGTATTCTCCATCTAAAATTAATGAAGAACTAATAATGAAGAATGAAGAATTTTCAAGGATGCTTAAGGGAAGAAATTCTTCATTCGGAGGCAAAGCCGACATTCTTCATTCTTCATAAAATTGTTCTTCATTCCTAATTCTTAATTCTTAAATTATTATGATACTCTGTGAACAAACTTGGCGCTGGTACGGGCCGAACGATCCCGTCAGCCTGTGGGACATCAAGCAAGCCGGGGCCACCGGCATCGTCAACGCCTTGCACCACATCCCCAACGGTGAGGTGTGGACTGTGGAAGAGATAATGAAACGCAAGGAAATGATAGAAGCCGTAGGGCTGAAGTGGTCGGTTGTGGAAAGCGTACCCGTACATGAGCATATCAAGACCCAGACGGGCGACTATCAGAAGTATATCGACAACTACAAGGAAAGCATCCGTAACTTGGCCAAGTGTGGCGTGATGATTGTCACCTATAACTTTATGCCTGTGCTCGACTGGACGCGCACCGACTTGGCCTACGAGCTGCCCGACGGAAGCCGTGCCTTGCGCTTTGAGCGTGCCGCCTTCATCGCTTTCGACCTCTTCCTGCTGAAGCGTCCCGGTGCTGAGGCTGAATACACTGACGAAGAGAAGGCTAAGGCAAAAGCCCGCTTCGAGCAAATGACCGACGAGGACAAGCAACGCCTCATCCGCAATATGATAGCCGGCCTGCCCGGTTCGGAAGAGAGCTTCACCCTGGAGCAATTCCAACACGAACTGGACCGCTACAAGGACATCACGCCCGAACGTCTCCGCCAGAACCTCATCTACTTCCTCAGCGAAATCTGCCCCGTGGCGGACGAAGTGGGCGTCAAGCTCGTCATCCATCCCGACGACCCGCCCATGTCCATCCTCGGCCTGCCGCGCATCATGAGCAACGGTGAGGACTTCCAGGCACTCATTGACGCCGTGCCCAACGAGAGCAACGGCCTCTGCCTCTGCACCGGTTCTTTGGGCGTAAGCAGTGCCAACGACTGTGCCGCCCTGATGGAACGCTTTGCCGACCGCATCAACTTCGTCCACCTGCGCAGCACTAAGCGTGACACCGAAGGCAACTTCTACGAGGCCAACCACTTGGAAGGCGATGTAGATATGTACCACGTTATGAAAGCCTTCCTCGAGATGCAGCAACGCCGCGGCGTATCCATCGCCATGCGTCCCGACCACGGGCATCAGATGGTTGACGACCTACGCAAGAAGACCAACCCCGGCTACTCCTGCATCGGCCGCCTTCGCGGACTCGCCGAGCTTCGCGGACTGGAGATGGGCATCGCGAAGACGCTGTACAATGATTGATATATAATATGAATAATATGAAGGAAACATTAATAGCCCTGAGCCTCTCCTTGTGTGTAGGCTTGGGGCTTACTTCTTGTTCACAGAAGGCATTGCCCGTAGAGGGCGAAGGCTACTCCATCGAGTCAGCCCAACGTTTTATGGAAATGGCTCGTCAAGCCATGGACGGAAACCAACCCACGGAGGAAGACTGGCGCGCCTTATTTGCCACCAAGGGTTACCACACCTTCTTCAAAGTATGGAATTGGACAGACTCTACCAAATGGCAACGCAACATCCGCAACGGTTTCGACCTCGCTTTCAATCCCGCCCGTAAGGCGCAATTGGACAGCATCGTTGCCCATCCGTTGGGTGCGGAGAGTGCCGATGAGGACTTCTTCACCTATAACTTCTACCTGACCAAGCAACGTTTTGACGAATTGGACAAGTTCATCCATACAGCCGACTTCGACCAAGTGATGCGACAGGCTCATGAGCGTGTACTCCAATTCCTGCCTGTCGGGGCGGACACCTTGGATTTGCCTCCCATGAAGTGCTACTACCTGGCTTTCGATCCCGAAGGACGTACCGGGAACGGAGTAATCTTCTACGACTATAATACCGCTTTCGAGGATGGTACGGAAGGATTGGTGAATGGCGTGGCGCACGAGTTGCACCACCAATACATGGGATTGCTGATGAACACCCGTTTCCGGAAAGACAGTGACGGTGCAGCCCTCATAGCCATTGTGCGCAATCAGTTGGAAGGTGCCGCCGACCTCATCAATAAAGGCAAGATGCCTGTGGACAGGCTGGGTGCTTACGGTCCCGAAATCGTAAAGATGTACAACGACGATTACTTTGACAGTCCCAACGTGCTTCGCCAGCTCGACTCGCTGACCTGCGGCTATCTGGCAGGCACGATTGACGTCAAGCAATACCAGGCCGCTGCCGAATGCGCCCACTTCGAAGGCCATACCACAGGCGACTACATGGTGTTCCTCATCCGCGACAAGCTGGGTAAGCAGGCGGTCATCGATTGCCTTGCCGACTTCCCCGCTTTCGTCCTCCGTTACAACGAAGCTGCCCGGAAAGCCGGCACTTATGTCTTCAGCGATACGTTTGTGCAACACATCGACAGCATCTGCGCGGACTTGCAAGAGAGTGAATAAGTATTATCCACCATTTATTGTTGAATTGATATGAAGAAAATATTGCCATATAAGAAAAAAACAATTCTCTATCTCCTGCTTTCCCTCCTATGCCTCCCCGCCATGGCACAAGTGACGTTCACCACCGAACAATACCTGGCCGATTTCGACTTCGCCGTGAAGGAACTGGAGACCAACTATGCCGGCTATCCCGCCATAGCGGAAGACCCGAAGCAGAAGAACGCCTTCGAGCAACTGAAGTCCAGCCTCCGCAGGCAAGTGGCCGAAGATGGAAGAGACGGATTGGACGCCATCGGTGAACTCTATGCCTGGTTCGGCGACTTCCACCTGCGGGTAGGCATATCCACCACGCCCTACATGCGGAAAGTGCCCACTTACGAAAGCATGAAAGTCTACAATCCGAAGGCCACCTACCGGAAGATTACCGACCACACCTTCCTGATACGCTTCCCCTCGTGTATGGGAGACCCCACGATAGAATGGGTGAAGAAATCCATCGAGGCCTACCTGGCGTCGGGATGCGAGAACCTGATTATCGACATCCGGGGAAACAGAGGAGGGTCGGACCTGATGTATGAGCCTTACCGCCAACTGCTTTACGACCGTAGGGGATACCAGGACGGAGCCGAAGTGCGCAACACGCCCGCTCACATAGCCGAGATGGAGGACATCGACATCGACTTCGTGCAAGAGATAGTGAGGAAGATGAAGACCTCCAAGGACGAGTTCGTCCCCTTGACCACGCGCTACATGGAGATAGCTTACGACAGCATCTCGCCCCTGCCTCGCCGGGCCGCCCTCCTCATTGACGCCAGCGTGGCCAGTTCGGGCGAGCAGATGGTGCTGGACCTCCGCGCATGCAGTGACCGCACCGCCATCTACGGACGCGACAACACGAAAGGCTGCCTGGACCTCTCGAACAACCGCGAGGTAGCCTTGCCCCACACGACCGTCGGTCTCACCATCCCCATGAGTCGCTCCTACCGCCTGCCCGACCACGGAGTAGACCAGACGGGCATCGCCCCGGACACACGCATCCCGCTCCCCCTGCCCGAGACCCTGACCGACAACATCGACGAATGGACGCAGTGGGTGGCCGGAGAACTGGAAAAATGAAGAACTAATCAATGAAGAATTCTCAGGGATGCCCGAAGGAAATTCTTTATTCTTCGTTCTTCATTAAATTGTTTATTTCACTTTTTCCCCCATCTCAATCCATTCCACATCATTCGGTACAATAGTACGGCGAGCCACCTTTCCGTTGCTGCTTCGGCTGTATTCGGGGATGAAACCCACGGTCAATTTCGTGAACTGCTCTCCGCTCATTTCCTCCGGCGTGTCCACGCCCTGCCCTTTTGCCTGGCCTACCAGGTAGAACGTTCCAAGCCCTTCGAGCTTCACCGAATTGCCGCTCTCCATCATGTCGCCCATCACCTCGCCCAACCCCAGGAGCACGGCATACGTGTCGCCCAGGCTTACGGTAGACATACGGGCCAGACGCTCGGCCACTTCTTTGGTGGTGTATGTTCCTACGGTCAGCGACCGGGGGAACCATTTCCCGTTTAGTTTCTGCTTCTTGTAGAACATAACATTATCAATATTTAGATATAACCCATTCGTGTAAGACACTCGGGATAGAATCATTGCCGATGATTCCTATAATCATTGGCAATGATTGATCCAATCATCGGCAATGATTCCCTATCAAGTCCCAAAGATAACGCTTTCAAGTGACATAGACAAGCGGGGCAAGTGCCTGTCTTTAAAAAGTCGTCTCGCTGTTCCTAAATAGGAAACAAATAATTATCTTTGCACCGGTATAAGAAGTAAAAGTATGGCTAAGCCAAAATTTAAGATAGTTTATTTGGAAGAAGCTATTCACTTTCTGTCCTCTTTGGAGGGGAAAGCTAAGGCTAAGATTGTATATAACATCGGGAAAAGCATGTATGTCCTTGATAAGGAGTTGTTTAAGAAGCTAGATAATACGGATATCTGGGAATTTCGGACGTTATACAATGGAATCTCTTACCGCTTACTAGCCTTTTGGGATACGGAACAGGAGACGTTGGTTGTGGCAACTCATGGTTTTGCCAAGAAAACTCAAAAGACTCCGGTAAAAGAAATTAAGAAAGCTCAAAAACTAAGGGAACAATACTTTAATGATAAACAAAGATAATATGAAAGTCTATTCGCACGAAGAAATGTTGGATAAGGTGCTGGGTGTTAAGGGAACTGCGCCTCGAAACAAGTATGAAGCCGATATGGATAACTTTCTTATAGGAGAGGCCATCAAGAAGGCGCGGGAAGCTAAGAACTTGACGCAAGAGCAGTTGGGTGAGTTGATGGGAGTAAAGCGCGCACAAGTCTCTAAGATTGAAAGCGGGAAGAGCATCACATTCTCCACGATAGTAAAAGCTTTCAAGGCGATGGGGGTGAAATCCGCAAAATTGGAACTTGATTCATTAGGGAAAGTAGCCCTTTGGTAATATTTTGTTATTATGCTGAAACTCACTCCCCCCAACGGCGCCGACCGTGTGTTGCTCCACTCGTGCTGCGCCCCTTGCTCCAGCGCCATCATCGAATGTATGTTGGCTAATGGCATATGCCCTACCGTGTTCTACTTCAACCCCAACATCTATCCTCGTGAGGAATATGAGATAAGGAAGCAGGAGGCCGTCCGCTTCGTCACCGCCCAAGGCCTGGACTTTGTGGACGCTGACTATGACTACGACCGATGGAAAGCCTGCATAACGGGACTGGAAAAAGAGCCGGAGCGGGGCGCGCGATGTCTGCAATGCTTTGTCCTGCGTCTGACGGAGACGGCACGCTATGCCTCCGAGCACGGCTTCACCTTGTTCACCACCACCTTGGCTTCCTCACGTTGGAAGAGCCTGGAGCAAATCAACGAGGCGGGACGTTTGGCCGCTTCGCGCTATCCCGGCACGGTGTTCTGGGAGCAGAATTGGCGCAAGGGCGGTTTGCAGGACCGACGCAACCAGTTGCTGAAGGAGTACGGCTTCTATAATCAGCAGTATTGCGGGTGCGAGTTCAGTATGCGCAGACTGGAAGTTCCCAAAGTATAGATTTATTAAGAAAAAAGGTATGAAGGAAAATTCATTATACGATAAAAAGTCTATCCGTGAGATAACGGGAAAGAGCACGAACTGGAGCGAAGTGGCAAAAGATTGTGTGGCTTTTAGTAATGCATAGGGTGGTGTGATAGATTATGGCATAGAAGATGATGCGGATGCGCCACCGACAAACCAAAAAGTATCAGAAGAGATGGTCATCGATCTGGAGAATAAAATCAGTGAAAAGACGTTGAACGTATCTGTTCATGCGGAAATCAAGACGCATGAAAACGGCGGACAGTATATCCGTCTGCATATCCTTCGTGGTACTTCCTCTGCTTCTACCACATCCGGTAAATATTTTATGCGGGTGAGCGACAAAAGTGTGCCGCTTACTGGTGATGATATAGCCCGCCTTTCGGCAGAAAAAGGTTATTACCGTTGGGAGGATGAAGAAAGCAAATGGAGTTGGAAGGATGCCGACAAGGAGAAACTGAAAACTTTACTTCAGCATTTGCGGACTTCGAAACGTGTATCGGATTTCGTCAAGCAGAAAGAGGATAAGGAATTGCTGGGCTACTATTTTTTGACGGTAGAAGAGTCGGACAGAATGACCAATTTAGGGGTGCTCTTTATTGGAAGCCAGTCGCAGCGTGGCAGACTGATGAATGCTCCGGTGGTACAATGTATTCAGTTTGATCAATATGGAGATAAGGTTTGGAAATATCTGATTGATGATTTTAGCAAGAATCCTCAAGAAATTATTGAGGCGATATGGAATAATGTACCTGTCTGGAGGGAAAGCAATGAAATCAGCGACGGCCTATTTCGTAAGGAGATTCCTGCATATGACGAGGCTGTAGTTAGGGAATTGACCTGTAATGCTTTGGTTCACCGTCCTTATACGGTAAGAGGAGATATTTTTATCAATATTCATCCGGACAGGATTGAAGTAGTCAACCCTGGAGCATTGCCTTTGGGAGTTACTCCGCAAAATATTCTTCACAAAACGGTACAGAGAAACTCACACTTTGCTAATCTATGCTATGCGCTGCGAATGATGGAACGTGAAGGTTCCGGTTATGACAAGATGTATGAAGTGCTTCTGTCCAATGGAAAGCAAATCCCGAAAGTGGAAGAAGGAGATGATTATGTAAAGGCTATAGTAGAAAGGCGTATTATCAGTCGGGAGGCCATAAAGGTAATCCGTTATGCTTTGCAGATGACAGAACTCCGCCAAAAACAGATTATTTGTTTAGGTCTGATAGCCCAGCATGAAAGTATCTCGGCTACTGGACTTATTAAATTGTTGAATCTGAAAAACCGTGATGAACTTTCTCCATGGCTTGATAAGTTAGTAGATGAGAATATTGTGGAAACCTCCGGCAGGAAGAAAGGCAAGGAATACCGTGTGAATGTATCCATCTTAAAACAGAGTGATTATAAAGGGGCGACTTCATTGAAACGGATTGAGCCTTATAGATTGCGGGAGCTAATTATAGAAGATTTGAAAATCTATGAATGTTCAGGATTGAAGGATATTCAGCAAAGAATAGGGAGCGAAATCCCATATAAGAAAATTTTGGCACAAATGAAGTCAATGCTTGCTGATGGGGATGTAGAGTCTGTGGGAGAAAACAGATGGGTGAAATATAAGTTAAAAAATGATGATTCTCAGTTCCAAAATCGAGAATAAAAAAAGATATGAAAATGAATTAGGAACCGAAAATTGGAATCGATAAAAATAATCGGTTGATTATTAATTGGTTAGTCGTCTCGAGAAAAGGAATAAAGAAAGTGGTAAAATTGATTTTGGAATTGAGAAATGACGGCTTCTATAATCAGCAGTATTGCGGATGCGAGTTCAGCAGGCGGAGGCTGGAGAAGTGAAAAAATGGGTAAGGGAAATACAGACAAAAAGCCCGCACACCTCGTTGGATAAGTGTACGGGCAATCATTATAAACAGATTTAATAGTAGGTTTAGTGTACAATCGCGTTAAAAGATGCGTCCGTCCTCTTCGATGTTCAGGTAGACTTCACGCTCGCCCCGTTCCATCTCCACCACATAATAATCGTTCGTGGGCGTTTCGATGAAGTCGACATCTTCTATCTGATAGTCCGGATGCTGGGCAGAGGCCGCATCGATTACAACCGAAGGCACTTCGCTGTAAGGCGGATTCAAGTCGGTCTCGGTCTTCTGCCATACGTAGTCACGCGAGAACCAAGCGGTTTTCTCATAATTGTCTTCATAAAAGTCTGCTTCGTAGAGTTTGCTTTTTCCATTCCACTCCCATTGCACAAAATGTGCGTCCACATCGGGGAACTGCGCTTCGAACGCGTTTGCCAACTGGGCGTCGGCCACAATATCCTTGTCATCATCGTCACAACTTTGAAATCCCAAAGGCAACAATCCCAATGCCATTCCTAATACTAAATTCTTCAGTTTCATAGGTCTCTTTCTCCTTTATTAATTATACAACATTCCTTTTCGTTCTAATTCTCGTTGCAAAGATAAGGGGGCGAATCTGGAAAGAAATGGGAAAAAACGCTGATTTCTGAAAGAAAGTCAGTAACTTTGTGCGTTGGGCTATCGCCTTATTGATTAATTTGCGAAACTTGAATGTTTTATTTATGGCAACAGTAGACGACAAAAAGATTATCTTTTCGATGGTTGGTCTCAACAAGACTATCCAGCAGAACAACAAGCAGGTGCTGAAGAACATCTACCTATCGTTCTTTTATGGCGCCAAGATTGGTATTATTGGTTTGAACGGAGCGGGTAAGTCGACACTGCTTAAGATTATTGCCGGGCTGGATAAGTCCTATCAAGGCGAAGTGGTGTTTGCGCCCGGGTATTCCGTGGGTTATTTGGCTCAGGAACCGTATTTGGATCCGACAAAGACGGTGAAGGAAATCGTGATGGAAGGTGTACAGCCTATAGTGGATACGTTGGCTGAGTATGAGGAAATCAATCAGAAGTTCGGGCTTCCGGAATATTATGAAGACCCCGACAAGATGGAGAAACTTTTCAACCGTCAGGCGGAATTGCAGGATGTCATTGACGCGACGGATGCCTGGAACTTGGATAGTCGGCTGGAACGTGCGATGGACGCTTTGCGTTGTCCTCCCGAGGATCAATCGGTGGAGCATCTTTCCGGCGGTGAGCGGCGCCGCGTGGCTTTGTGTCGGTTGTTGTTGCAGAAGCCGGATGTTTTGCTGCTGGATGAGCCGACCAACCACTTGGATGCAGAGTCGATAGACTGGTTGGAGCAGCATTTGCAACAATATGAGGGTACGGTTATTGCCGTCACGCACGACCGTTACTTCCTTGACCACGTGGCAGGCTGGATATTGGAGTTGGACCGTGGGGAAGGTATTCCTTGGAAAGGCAATTATTCCAGCTGGTTGGAGCAGAAGACGAAACGGATGGAAATGGAGGAAAAAGTGGCCAGCAAACGCCGCAAGACTTTGGAACGAGAGTTGGAGTGGGTGCGTATGGCTCCGAAAGCTCGTCAGGCCAAAGGAAAAGCCCGTCTGAATTCTTATGACAAGCTGTTGAATGAAGACGTGAAGGAGAAGGAAGAAAAACTGGAAATTTTTATACCGAACGGCCCTCGACTGGGCAATAAGGTGATAGAGGCAAAACACGTGGCCAAGGCTTACGGTGACAAACTGCTGTTTGATGACCTCAATTTTATGCTTCCTCCCAATGGCATCGTGGGCATCATTGGTCCCAATGGTGCGGGAAAAACGACCTTGTTCCGTCTTATTATGGGATTGGAGAAGCCTGATAGCGGGGAATTTGAAGTGGGTGAAACTGTAAAGTTGGCCTATGTAGACCAACAACACAAGGACATCGACCCGAATAAGAGTGTCTATCAGGTAATCTCAGGCGGCAATGAACTGATTCGTATGGGAGGTCGTGACATCAATGCCCGTGCTTACTTGAGCCGTTTCAATTTCTCCGGTGCTGACCAAGAGAAACTCTGCGGTGTTCTTTCCGGTGGTGAGCGCAACCGCCTTCATTTGGCGATGGCCTTGAAGGAAGAAGGCAACGTGCTTTTGCTCGACGAGCCTACCAATGACATTGACGTCAACACCTTGCGGGCGTTGGAGGAAGGTTTGGAAGACTTTGCGGGGTGTGCCGTAGTCATCAGCCACGACCGTTGGTTCCTCGACCGTATCTGTACGCATATCTTGGCTTTCGAGGGCGACTCCAATGTTTTCTTCTTCGAAGGTTCTTATACGGAGTATGAGGAGAATAAGTTGAAACGTTTGGGGCGTGAAGAGCCGAAGCGGGTGCGTTATCGCAAATTGATGTAACATCTTCAGTTACGTACGGATTCATTCTTTTAAAAAAAACACGGAGACACAAAGACACGGAGATATATCTAAAATATAAAAATCTCTGTGTCTTCGTGTCTCTGTGTTTGGTCAAGAATGCAAAGTATAAGCGGAGTCTGTCGGGAGATTAATATCCGAAGATGTCT
Organism: uncultured Bacteroides sp.; assembly: GCA_944320735.1. Lineage (GTDB taxonomy): Bacteria > Bacteroidota > Bacteroidia > Bacteroidales > Bacteroidaceae > Bacteroides. Next base: position 35,450 of record CALUIQ010000222.1, read on the forward strand.
TCCGTTGTCAGTTCCGTTACAGGGCCAATCTTCTTCAGAGCTTCCAAGTCAAGGTCTTTCTTATTTCCCAAGATACCATAATAATAGGTACGGTCTTTCACCCATTTTTGCTGGAAGTCAATCACGTCATTCAACGTCATGTGCTGAATGTCATTATATAGGCGGATGCGGCTGTCCTCCGTCTCGCCCATGTCTTGCGCATTAATGTAATTCCATAATACGCCCGATTTGATGACGCGGTCGGTGCGCAGGCGGGCTATCATTCCTTCCTTGGCCAGCTTAAAGGCGGCTTCGGACTGGGGCATATTGTTGATGATGTCGTTGAACGTGTTGATGGCGTCAATCATCTTGTCGCTTTGCGTGGCTATTTGCGAGAGGAAGTAATAATTCTCGTCCTTGTAGCTCGGACTGTTGTAGCCTGCCCAAGCGGAATAGGCCAATCCGCGGCTCTCACGCA
>CALUIQ010000223.1 GCA_944320735.1 uncultured Bacteroides sp.
CCGTTCACTCCCGCCAAGATGTTGACGTCGGGTCGCAGATTCCAGGCAATGTCATAGCGGTGCCACAACCCTTCTATTTCGATGCGACGAATATAATCAGCTTTCTTTTCCATGCCTTTTTAAATTAACAATTGATAATTGACAATTGACAATTAGCGAATACTTTTTTGAATTGACAATTGTCCATTGTCAATTGTCCATTGATTAAAGTACGTTTCCAACAGCGTCTTGGCGGCGGCAAACGAAGTCAGGCCCCCCTGAAGCACCTGCCGCTCGCAGTCCGGCAACATCCTTTCAATCTTCGGATGGTGGTAGAAGCTGTCGCGGAGGTGTTCGTTGATGGTCTCGTACATCCAATACTTGTTTTGCTCGTTGCGGCGGTAGTCGAAATAGCCGTTCGCCTTCACGAAACGAATGTACTCATACACCATGTCCCAGATTTCCTTCACGCCCAAGTTGTAGAAGCCCGAATAGGTGAGCACTTGGGGCGTCCATCCGCTTTCGGGGGCGGGAAACAGATGCAGCGCGTTGCGGAACTGCGTGGCGGCCAACTTGGCACGCTCCAGGTTGTCCCCATCGGCCTTGTTGATGACAATGCCGTCCGCCATTTCCATGATGCCCCGCTTGATGCCCTGCAGCTCGTCGCCTGTCCCGGCCAACTGTATCAGCAGGAAGAAATCCACCATGGAATGTACGGCCGTCTCGCTCTGCCCCACTCCTACCGTCTCCACGAATATCTTGTCGAAACCGGCGGCTTCGCACAGGATGATGGTCTCCCGCGTCTTGCGGGCCACGCCGCCCAATGAGCCGGCCGACGGACTGGGACGGATAAACGACCGGGGATGCACCGCCAGCTTCTCCATGCGTGTCTTGTCGCCCAAGATGCTTCCCTTGCTCCGCTCGCTGCTGGGGTCGATGGCCAGTACGGCCAGCTTGCCGCCATGTTTCTCCAACACGTGCAGGCCAAACACGTCGATGGACGTACTCTTGCCCGCCCCGGGCACCCCACTGATGCCTACCCTGACAGAACCGCCCGCGTAAGGCAGGCATTTTTCCAAGACTTCCTGCGCCAGCGCTTGGTGCTCGGGCTTCAGGCTCTCCACCAACGTCACGGCCTGCCCCAACACCGTCGTGTTGCCTTTCACGATGCCGTCCACGTAATCCGCCACGCTCAGTCCGTGCCTTTTCCGCTTCGGCCGATTCTTCAGATAAGGATTGACGGACGCCGGTTGCTCCACGCCCGCATTCACCACCAGCCCCTTGTAGGCCGCGTTGTTTTCCGGATGTTCCACCTTGTTCATTTACTATTTAACAATTTACTATTTAACAATTTACTATTTACTATTTAACTATTTACTATTTAACTATTTACTATTTACTATTTACTATTTACTATTTACTATTTAATTTTTTAATGAAGAATAAAGAATGGCGCTTCGCGCAAAATGAAGAATTCCTTCCGGATGTTCCCAAGGATTAGCTTCGCTCAAAACCTCTCTTATTGTGTTAAAGCGGCATAGTCTTCATTCTTCATTCTTCATTCTTAATTTTTTAAATTCACTTCCACTTTCGGTCTTTCCGGGTCGTTGGTTATCATCAGCAGGCGCAGCGGACGGTCGTGCTCTTCTAGGCGTTTCCGGGTCACCGTTACCCGCATTCGCACCGACTCACCGGGCTTCAATACCGTTTTTTTCAGGCTAATGCCCAAGGCCGGATGCGAAGCCTGCACCCTTTCGATGCGCAAGGGCGAGCGTCCTCCGTTGGTGATCCGGATGTCCTTCCTCACCTTCTTCTTCTCCGCCAAGAGGGGCGCAAGGTCCAGTTCGTCCGCCGAAAGCCGGATGACAGGCGCGTTGGCCCGTTCGGTCTCGGTCAGTCCCGAGAAGTCCGGCACCATTAGCACCGACACCGGTATCTCGTTCTCGCGCCCCACCTTGTCGCCTTCAAAGCGCGACAGATACACCGCAGTTTGCGTCAGTCCCCAGTCGGGCAGCCGTTCCGTGTCCAGTGTCAGCGTCATCCGTCCGCGTGCCCCCGGCTGCAGTCGTTCCGGCTCCGCCTTCAGGGCCAAGTACGAAGGCAGGTGCATCAGTACCGGCGTGTACGAGGCGTCCGACAGATTCACCACATCCACATATGCCGTGGGACGTTCCCCTTGCCGAATGTCGTGAAACTGTATTTCTTCTTTGTCCAGGCCTATCTGTCCGATGCGGAAAGGATGCGTCAGGCTGTAATCCTTCAACTTGCCCACCACCTCGCCTTCCATCGCCAAATAGACCAGATGGGGCGTGGCATTGGAATAAATGGCCACCGACTTATGGAAGTGTCCCAAAGCCTCAGCATCAAACGTCACGTCCACCGTACCTTTCTCTCCGGGAGCTATCGGCTCCTGCGTCCACTGCACGGCCGTACAGGCGCAATCCGGTTCCACGTCCGTCAGCACCAATGGTTCCGTCCCCGTATTGGTAATGACATATTGCACGGTCAGCGGATGTTTCCATTCTATTTGCCCTACCCGATGCAACTGGGTGTTTGCCGTGAAACGTGCTTGCGCCCCGGTCTCCAAAGCCCAGCTTCCAGACAGGATGAGCGCCAACAGCACCCGTTTCGCATATATTTTAAACTTTCTTTTTCTCATTTTCCCTTAGTTATCCGTTCTCACAGACAAAGGTAACAATTTGTCCCGTTCAACACGAAAAATCTGGAGACAAATATTCAATTCAATAACGTGCAAAAACAAGTTGCCTCACTTAAATCGTTATAGAATATGAAATGCCCATGTCACCCAGTCTCATAAATTCTGCGAAGTTAAAGAGTTAAGCCAATACCTTTTTAGTGTATATGATGAACCTACTATCTCTCACCTTAAAAACAAAGGAAGCCGGATTTTAATCTGTCATCGACCAATATCCGGCTCCCTCATTTTCTTAAAGTTTCTGGTTTCTATAATTTTTCACCGCCTTATCTTTCACCTTCTCAGGAACGATACGGACAGCCGAACCACCCGAAGCTTTCAAGTGAAAGTCGAGAACATCTTCATTATCCACCCGATACTTCAGCACTTTCACCTTCGTCCGTGTTGGGAGAGATTTATCCCCGTCTACATATATCTCGGCCACATATTTCTGCCCGGCAGGCAAGAAATCCAGCCTGACCGAAAGCCGGCGCGCGTCATTGTTCGTCAAGGAACCGATGAACCATTCATCACCTTTCCGGCGAGCCACACTGATGTATTGCCCCACCTCGCCTTGCAACACTTTGGTATCGTCCCACGTGGTATATACATCATCGAAGAACTTCAGTTCCGGCTCGTCCTGCGAATCCGAAGGTTTGTCATACCAATACAACAATTGCAGCGGACTGTAATACACGGCCGCCAAAGCCAGTTGGTGTGCCGGAGTGGTCTGTATGGATTTCGACCTTGGCACACCATATGCATCTCCTTCCTTGTTCAAGCGTCCGAAGTCCTGACGGTAGTAACAGATGGTATAGTCTCCCGCGCCTGCCACAAAACGGGTAAAAGGAAGCGTTACGTTGTGCGTGGCGTCTGGAAATTCTTCATTGCCGCGGATTCCCTCTTGGGTTAACAGATTGGGATACGTGCGACTGAAACCTGTCGGACGATACTCATCATGAATATCCACCATCAGATGATGCTTCGCACACTTCATAACAGCCTCGTGCATCCATTTGGTCCAAACTTGCGAGCCCACTTGTACAAAACCGAACTTGACTCCCGCTACGCCCCAAGACTCATACAGAGGGAGAATCTCATCCAATTGTTGCTGAAGGGCGCGCTGATTGACATACAGAAAGACACCAATTCCCCGTTTCTTGCCGTAAGCGATGACTTCCGACAAGTTCAAGACATTGGGATTAGGATTCCTGCGCGGATCCAAATGAGCTCTCCGAGCATCGGAAGCCTTGTCATATTCAAAGCCATACCACCCCGCGTCAAATAGGACATACTGCAAACGGTGTTTCACCGCAAAATCAATTGTAGCCTTGGCTCCCTCCGTACTCAGTGTCACCTCACGCATCGCCTTCCCCGGCTTAATCCAGGAAGTATCAAGAATGCGGCACGGTAGATTCAAATTAAGAATAATGTCATTGTGGGCCAAGATGTCACAAGGATTGTCGGCGCACATAACGACTCGCCAAGGAGTGGCATAAGGCGCAATGTCCTCCACAGGTCCATACATGGCTGTGATCAACGTATTCGCTTTTTGGTCAGACAGCCTAAACTTCGTACGTACATAATCTACCACCCCTGCCTCCGCCAGGCACACATAGTGTTCTCCGGGCAATGTCAGCAGCAAGGGGCGGTCACTTTCCCCCGGCCAATCCTTCAACGGAAGGAGTTCGTAGGGCGTCTGCGCCCGTGCCGTAAAGTAAGCCCGCGTACCTTCGGGCATCGAAAACTCCGTGTATTCATCCGTTATTTTCAAGTATTGCCCGCCAGGGAAACGATAACGGAACGCCATTCCCTCATTATAAGCCTTGACATCCAACACCAGTCTATTCCGACTTCCGGCACGTGTCAACGTCACCGACCACATTTTATATTTATCCTTCACGGTACTACGCTCTCCGTAGACCGGATGCCATATCGTATCTTTTTCCGAAGATACCACATCCTCTATCGACAAGCCTTCACGCCAATCCTCATTGGCCCAAATACCTAAAGACGATTTTTCCACCGCCGTCCGTCCGTTCCAATCCAATGAATAGCTCAAGCGCCCCCCTTCATCATTCAATACGAACTGATACTTCCCGTCCGGCGACTCCATTTTCACCTCCTTGGCCTGTGCGGACAAAGACAGAGCTATCAAAAATGCACTTAATAACAATTTCTTCATATACGTACAGCGATTAATAATAAATTTAATATCTATCAAACAAAATGCTGAGCAATCAGCTTGACAGCTTTTGCTTTGCTCAATACTACATTCCACAGCAAATAACTAATTGTGCCGAAAGTAAGAATTTAATAAATACAATCCAACTTCCGGCACAATTTTATATAATGTAACCTATTGAAACAATTACCATCCAGGATTATTACTCAACTCTTGGCCATTGGACAATGTATTCAACCAATCTACAGGAATCGGACGCAAACTATATTTTGCATTTGTGCTCTCGCTCAATTGAGTTTGAATTAACCCACCCGTAATATGAGTTACGTCCCAATTATATTCCAATACCCTTTCGGCCAATTTCCCCGTACGAGTCAAATCATTCCAACGAGGAACTTCACCAAACAACTCCAAAGCCCTTTCGTCCAACACATCATCTATGGTTACAGTTCCTGTATAATCCGGCAATGCAGAACCCGCAATTCCCGCTCTTGCACGTTTACGAATTTCATTCATATAATACAAGGCTTGTCCGTTATCTCCCAAATTTACGGCAGCTTCAGCTGCTATCAGATAAGTCTCCGCCAAACGGAACAAATAAATATCGCGCGTACCATTTTCAACCGTACCCGAGCTATTGTAACGAGTATTTGCATCTTTGAATTTCCAGACAGGCAACCATGCACGGCTTCTTCCGTTAAGGCTCTGATAGCCGGTCTTATAATAATCATCATTCTCTGCATCGCTATAAGAGCCCTGCGGATAATTGTACACATAACGACCGGCAGCAGTCTCGGCATCTTTCTCCGCATCCGTATAAACCTTATAATCCTCCTGACTAGGCACCGGAAATACAAGAACAGGTTCTCCTACGGGAACTGTCGCTCCTACCGTACTTTCAAACCAAGGTTTTCCCCGGTTCGTACCATCAGTAGAAGTCGCAGGATCACCATTCAATGGACTCATAAACGTAACTTCCGTACGTC
>CALUIQ010000224.1 GCA_944320735.1 uncultured Bacteroides sp.
TGGTCCAAAGCCGGGTCTACGTTTCGGATGACTTTTGCGTTACTGATGCTTCCGTCTTTCTCCACTACAAATTGCACGGTGACACGCCCTTGCTTGCCCGCATTCTTGGCGGCTTCGGGATAGCGGATGTTCTGGCCGAGGTATTGCATTAAGCCGGCAAAACCGCCTTTGGGAAATACTGGCATCTGCTCTACTACTTCAAAGATGTCCGCCGTGTCTTGGGGAGCCACAGTTGGTGCTTCTGGCTTGATTGATTCAGTTGTAGGTACATCCTTGTTAATATGTTGCACACTTCGTGCCACGGTCTCTATGTTGCTGACCACCATAAGTAAGGCAGCCAACGGGAGAAACATCACGTACTTGGTACGTCCGATGTTTCGGGTTCTTTTCTTGTTCATCATAATGATGCGCTTTTTTAAAGGTAATACATTAAAACTATTATAGATTGTTGCTGCAGCCTTATGATGTGAAAGTCCCAACAAGTGGTATTGGTATGACTTGGCATCGTGTCCGGTGGCCAATACCCGCTCGTCGGCAAGGTACTCCAGGTTGGTTCGTATCTCCCGGCGCATAAGCCAGACAAAAGGATTGAACCAACAAGCGATACAGGCCAGTTCGCCCACCAACACGTCTACCGAATGCCATTGGCGGGCGTGGGCAGACTCATGCGTCAGTATTTCGTGTAGTTCCTCCCCGCTATGCGCGTCGGGGCAGACAAATATCCAACGGAAGAAAGAGAACGGGTTTTCCCCTTGGGGAAGCCGGTGGATGAGGATGCCGTCCGCCACCTGCGTAGGGCACTGCCGGACTAAGCGCAAGATGCTTGCCAGTTGCACCAAGAAGCGCGCCGACAAGAGTGCTACTATGATCCAATAAAGCAGTGCGAAGCCATCGGCCATCACCTGATGCCAATCCGTTGCCTCGGGCTGAGGCGTTACGGTTAGTTCCGTGAGCACGACGCTGTAAAGGTCTGCCACGGCCACCATCGGCTCTTGGGCGGTAATCCACGTCTGTATGTCGAGCAAAGGCACGAGGGCCGACACACCGAAGAAGCACAGCAAAGCCGTCCGTCTCCACGTGAAGAACGTGTCCTTGTAGAAGAATAGCCGGTAGAAGGCATAAAACAAGGCTATCGCAATGTTTATTTTCAGAAAGTAGATCATATATATAATATGGTGTAAATAAGTGTGCCTCTTATTCTTTTCCTTTCTCAATCATATCAATGATGTCTTTCAGTTCATCGGCCGAGATTTTCCGGTCGCGGGCGAAGAAAGACACCATCTCCTTGTACGAGTTGGCGAAATAGTCGCGTACAAAACCGCTCATAAACGTCCGTTTGTATTCGCTTTCCGGTATCAGCGGTGTGTAGCGGTACGTGTTGCCTACCCGTGAGGGTTTCACGTAGTGCTTCCGCTCTAAGTTTTTCACTACCGATGCCACGGTGGTGTAGGGCGGCTTCGGTTCGGGGTACTTGGCGAGGATGTCCTTTACGAAACATTCCTTCAGACTCCAGATGTACAACATCACTTCTTCTTCTTGCATTGTTAACTTTTCCATGGAACAAAGTTTTAGTTTGAATTCATTGCAAAGCTACGAATAATTCGTAAATGTACAATAAGTAATAGGTTAATAAGTACAAAAAGAAGTGGACTTATGCGTAGGGGAGGTGTAAAGAGGGGATTTTTCTTACTTTGCTCTGTATCGGATGATGAACCGCTCCAGTTCGCATGCGCCTTTTTCGGTAGAGATGCCCCGGAGGAAGGTGAACATAATGGATTCGTATACGGCTAAAAAGGGATAGGTCTTGCAGAGGTCGCTTTCCATTAAAATATCCAGTTGCGCGCGTAATAGAGAGTTGACGATGGGAAAGTTGACATCTTCGCGAAAATAGCCTTGGCGTACCCCTTCCTTGAAGAAGTTGACGGCGTCCTCCGTGTTGCGGTTGTTGCCGTTTTTCAGTTGTTCGTATGCGCGGGGATATTTCTTGATGTCATCAAAGAATTTCTTGCTGGTGGCGTGGAAGCGCTCGATGCTGCGTTGGTAACGTTTCAGCAGAATTTCCAAAACGTTGAGCGACCGGGTTACTTGTTCGCGCATAAAAGCTTCCTCCAAAGCCATTTCCCTGCGGATACATTCTATCAGCAATGCCTCCTTGTCCGAAAACAGTTCGTAAAGCGTGCGTTTGGATATGCCGAACGAAGCGGCGATGTCGTCCATCGTGATGCTGCGGATTCCTTCTTGGGCAAAAAGTTCGCCTGCGGAGATGATGATTTTTTCTCTCAACTCCCGGCGAGCAGTCGGATATTTGGCTTGCTCTTTCATACGAATTAATGGTAGAAGTGTGACTATCTGCTAAAAAACGAAACAAAGATAAAAAAAGGAAACTCAACTACCAAGTTGAGTTTCCTTTTTTTTCTTCTACAATCGTTTTTTATATTTCAGGAGCGCGGATTAATCGTCGCTATCCATATCAATGACGTTGAATTGGAGGTCGAACTTGATTTCCCAGAAGTTGGAAAGTCTTACTTCGTACGAATAGCGGTCTTTCTCGATGGAGAGCACTTTGGCGTCCGGGTAGTTCGTGTTGATGAATTCGGTGATACGGGTGGGGACTACCGCTGCGGGAACTCCGGTGTGCTTGCATTGCACTTCGGTCCAAGCTCCCTTCTTGTCGAATTCAATCTTGTCGCCGTTGACAAACATCAGGTCGTAGGACGTGTCGAAGATTTCGCTTTCCTTTTTTACGAAGGCAATCTTGCCGTCCGCAAAGTTTTGCTTCACGAACTGCTGTGCCTGGGCGGGGAGTTGTGTGAATGGGATAGCCTTGTCGTTGTCGGCCGATACGAACTGCAAAGTAAACACACTGACTAATAACAAAAATAACTTTTTCATAAGGATACATTTTTTAAAGGGTTATTAAATTCATTTCTTTTGTTTTCGTACTGCAAAGAAACGCACCCTTTTGGGAAAGAATTGGGAAAAACGAACTATTTTCACGAAAAAAATTATTTTTCTTCAGTCAAACGCTTCAACTCCATCAGATAATAGCCTATGACGAGGGCACCTTCGCTGGTTTCCCGTTGCAAACGCTTCGACAAGCGGGGGTAATCGCTAAGTAAAGACGCCATCTTTTCTTTGCCGACAAATTCGGCACGTCCGTTTTGTGGATTGATTTCGTAGAATACACGGGCGTTGACCAAGGCCGATGCGGCGATGGCGTTGCCTACATCGCCACCCAGGCGGGGCGCGTTGGCGGGAGTGGAAGTGCTGGAAGCCGCTTGTCCCACGGGCTGGGCGCAGAAGTACACGTGTTCGCCTATTTGGATGGCCGGGGCATAGTAGTTGCCAAAGCGATAACGCTTGTAGCGCATCTTGCGGCAATTGACATAAAGTGCTGTATCCACCTGTACCGCATAGCAACGTTTGCGCAAATAACGGCTGAGGCTTGGATTGTCTTTGGCTTCAATGCGATAGTCTCCTCCGCTCAGTAGCAGGATTTTGTTTTTCGAGCGTTTCTCCACGTGTAAAGTGGTCACCGTATCGCCTTCGTGCGCCACCAGCTCACGAAGGTGGGAGTACATTACCTGCTGTGCCCCGCACGGCAAGGCCGACAAGACTGCAAGAACCGCAAAGACGAATCCATATTTCTTCATATCAGTTGAACGGTTTAGCCACACATTTTGGTTTGGGGAGATAAAGGTACGTGTTTTTTGAGGAAACGACAAAGAATGGGGATAAAAAATATCGTGCGCATCGATGAAATAGGTAAAATTGACTATCTTTGCGGGCAATTTATTATGTAAATGGTAATTTAACTGTGCGTTCTAAAGTATGCAAACTAACAGTGGACTGAAGGCCGAATACGCTCGGCAAATAGAAAAGGCGGGGCAGGCATTGGCCCGTGTGCAGTATCGGATAAACCGCATCAGCCTCCTGCGGGTGCTGCTGTTCTGCTTGGCAGTGGCAGGGGTTGTTTCCTTTTGGAATAAAGGATGGATGCCCATCGCGGGGACATTGGCACTGACTCTTCTGCCTTTCCTGATGCTCATCCGATACCACAATCGTTTGTTTTGGCGCAAGGAATACCTGGAGAAGGAAAAGGAGACCAACCTTCAGGAGTTGGCGGCACTTGACAATGACTTCAGTACTTTGGACGAGGGGCGGGAATACGTCGACCCTTCTCATCTTTATACTTACGACTTGGACGTGTTTGGACCTCACTCTTTGTTTCAGTGCCTCAACCGTACTTGTACGCCCATTGGCAAGGACGTATTGGCGGATTGGTTGGACCATCATTTAGAAGATAAAGATGAGATACTTCGCCGGCAAGAGGCCATTAAGGAGCTGGCTGATAAGTATGCGTTCAGGCAACGTTTCCGCATACTGGGACTGATGAACAAAGGGCAGTCGGCCGACAAGGCAGAGTTGTTGGCCTGGGCAAAAAGTCCGATTCTGTTCCGTATATATAATAGGTATAAATATTTACCAGCTATGGTCACTCTGTTCAATGCGGGATGCTTGGGCGGTGTGTTGGCAGGTTTTATGACGGGCAACCAATGGGGTATCTTGTGGTTTGCCATTGTTTTGCTCAGCTTCTTGTTTACACACAAAATATCCAAAGTGCAGGCGGTATATGGCAAGAAGTTGCAAATACTAGGCACTTACGCCCGCCTGCTTAAAGCCATTGATGAAGAAACCTTTGAAAGTGCTTTGCTGAAAGAGGTGAAAGAAAAGATTGGGAGCAACCGCCAGCAGGCCACACAGACCATCCAAAAGTTGGTGAAGCTGATGAATGAGCTGGATCAACGCAACAATTACTTGATGTACACAGTGTTGAACGGTTGTTTCTTTTGGGAGTTGTGGCAAATTATGCGGATAGAGGCTTGGAAAGAAGCCTATGCTGGCGAACTGCCCGGGTGGCTGGACGCTATCGGCGAAATGGATGCGCTGAACTCTTTGGGGACTTTCGCCTACAACCATCCCGAGGGCTATTGTTATCCGGTGATAGACACCTCCGTGGCGTTCAAGTTGTGCGGTAAGCGTCTGGGGCATCCCTTGATGCCGCACGGCCAATGCGTGACGAACGACATCCGTATGGACGATCGTCCGGCTTTCATCATCATCACCGGAGCCAATATGGCGGGCAAGAGCACCTACCTTCGCACCATTGGCGTCAACTATTTGTTGGCTTGCATCGGTTGTCCCGTTTATGCCGAACAGATGGAACTGTATCCTGCCAAACTGATAACCAGCTTGCGCACCACCGACTCGCTGAACGAGAACGAATCTTATTTCTTCGCCGAGTTGAAGCGGCTGAAACTCATCATCGACAAGCTGAAAGCGGGCGAACAGTTGTTCATCATCTTGGACGAAATACTGAAAGGCACTAACTCTATGGACAAGCAAAAGGGTTCGTTCGCCCTTATCAAACAGTTTATGAACTTGCAGGCCAACGGTATCATTGCCACGCACGACCTATTGCTTGGTACGCTGAAAGACCTCTTCCCGCAAAATATAGTCAACTATTGCTTCGAAGCGGACATTACCGGAGACGAGCTGACTTTCTCTTACCAGCTGCGCCCCGGTGTAGCCCAAAATATGAACGCCTGCTTCTTGATGAAGAAAATGGGGATTGCGGTGGCAGACGATTAGAGAGAATTTAATATTCTACTTTATAATCCTTGCGGATTTTTTCTCCCGCCCAAGCCTTCTTGGTGGTCCAGTCGGCGGGCGCGTCCGTCCAGAAAGGATTGTCGGCGGGCAGGCCCAACGGTAGGAAACTCAGCGTGGCCATGTAGAGGCTTCCCGTGGAGGTGTAGCCGTCCGCCACTTCGGGCTGATGCCCGTTGAAGCCTAACACCAGCCAACCGTTCTCGTCAAAGTTCTGGTCGCCTTCATACAGGTTGCGGTGTACGGCGGTCAAGGCGCAGCGCACTTGGGCGGGCTTTATGAATTCCGGCAACTTTTCACGCAAGGCCACATCCGCCAAGGATTGGAATGCCGCCGACCGATAGGTCACCGAACGGCCGAATGCCGGATAAGTCCCGTCCGGACCGATGATGCGTTCGCAGAATTCGGCGTGGCGCACCATGCGGCGCAAAGCCTGCTCGTATTCCTTCTGGCTGGCCCAGCGGAAAGGTACCAACGTCTCCATCATAGCCACCATCATGGGATTTATCACATAAGAGTTGTAGTAATCCATGCTGAACTTGCTTCCGTCGCTATACCAACCGTCGCCCACGTACCATTCCTGAATCTTGTTCTTCGACACCCGCAGGCGGAATTGGTCGGCTCTTTCCCCCTGCTGCATCAAGAAGGCTTCGGTCAGTCCCGTAAAGAGCAGCCAGTTGTTGTAAGCCCCGGTGCGGTCGCGCAGTGCTTTGAACGAGTCGATGTACCGCTGTTTGGTCACCTCGTCCAAAGGTTCCCACAAGGCTTTCGGGGCGCGTAGGAAAGCGTGAACCAAGTAGGCGGCGTCCACAATGGGCTGTGCCTGCTTCGTGAAGTTCAGTTTGTCCGGCGAGTTCGGGTCTACGGCATTCTTCAGCCCTTTCAGCACTTCCTCCCGCATCTGCTTGCGCAGCTTGCCTTCCTCCGTGTCGTCATCCGGCAAGGCCAGCCAAGGAGCCACGCCCGCCAAGGTGCGTCCCACGGCTTCCAGGTGGGTAATCTCGTCATAGCCTTTCGTTTGCCCGCTGGGGCTTTCAATCGGCATGTTCTGATGCAGCGTCCCTTCCGCCAAGTTATGGATGACGGGATAGGAAATCTTCCACAGCCACTTTACCCACTGCTCGCGGTCTTGCGCGCCGGTGGTCACTTCTTGTTTCGCTTTCTCCTTTTTGCCCTTCGCCTGCGTGGTTGAGGCGGGCACCAGCAGTGCCACGATGAGCAGCACCGCCCAGTAATTCAATTGTTTCATCATTTCTTTGTTATACATTAAATTGTAAAGATACGAATTCCCTATATAGTATGAAAATCCCACCAATGCTAATTGTCCCCCTTTTGACGTACGATGTTGGAACTATTCAATATTCTCATCAGATGCCGTCCAATTTTACGTTCTTTTTCAACTGAGACTTTAATTCATTCAGAATGTTCGGGTATTGCTTATTCAATATTTTTTCTTCTAAAGGGTCATTGGGTAAATAGTGTAAACGGAATTTTTTTAATCCCTTGTGATACCTTAGCTTCCAGCCATCACTGCTAATAACAGTGGGGCCTTCACCTGAAGAAATAAAAATATAACGCTTTTGTGCCAATTGTTCTTCCCCTTCTAAAAGAATAGGAAGTAATGATTCTCCATCTTTAGGGGCTAAGAGTCTTACATTTAAAAGGTCGGCAAACGTTGGTAACAAGTCATAATTGGCCACTGTTTGATTTGAGACTTTCCCTTCCTCAATTTTACCCGGCCAGCAAAACACCAATGGCACACGGACACCGCCTTCCCAATTTGACCATTTTTTCCCGGACAAACCATTGTTCCCATCAAACCGATCCCCGGTTCTATCGCTTCTATAAGGATAATCCCAGGCATCAAAATGACGGCCTTCCATATCGCGATTGGGGCTTTTCAGGCAACGTTTTCCATTCGTATAATATGTTTCATGTCCATTATCAGCCCCAAATACAATAATCGTACGATCTAAAATTCCTAATTTATTTAACTCCGATATAAGGATGCCGATATGGTCATCGAGCATTTTGACCATAGAGGCATATTCTTTTTCTATCTCCGACAAGTCCTTGTTGTCTTTGATTTCGGGATGGACAGCAGGAACTGCAACCGGGCCGTGAGGCAATTGGGTCGAGTGGAATAAAAAGAATGGCTCTTCACTATGCGTGCGAATAAAATTCAGCATTTTCTCTAAAAACAGATTTTGGGAATAAACGTTCTTGCCGGTCATATCCCATCGCTTTCGGTAATTTTCAGGAGATTCCTTTTCAAAACCTCTTCCGCCCGTGGGATGCGTATTCTCCGGAATGCGTAGAATGGTATCATTCTCAAATAAAAAACTCGGATAATAAGTTTGAGCTCGATGATTGTCTAAATAGCCGCAATAATAATCCCAGCCATGTTTACGGACTTGTTGCCGAGTCGAAGTAGATCCCCAATCCAGTTTCCCGACTTGTGCTGTGACATAACCGGCCTTTTTGAATACTTGAGGTAAATACAGATCTCCATCAGGTAGGTCTATTCTTGATGAATTTAATTCGTTTTCCACAGAATCTAATTGTTCGTAAGAATTTATATTTTTCATTTTACCTCCTAGGGTCGTGTTCCACTTGCCCACCCGACAATCATGATAACCGGTTAGCAAACTTGCACGTGCGGGAACGGAATATATGCAGCCGTAGGCATACTCAAATGAACTGCCTTCTTTGAAAAGTCGATCTATGTTCGGTGTGGAAATATATTTTTGTCCATAATGTGATAACATCCCACGCCCCAAATCATCGGCATAGATAAAAACGACATTCGGACGATTCGGAGGAAGTTCTTTCCCCTGTGCTGAGATTCCCGGCAAAAGGATTAAAAGATTGATTGATGAAAGCAGGTATCGTTTCATAATTATTCGATTAATAAATTAGTCCATTCAGTTTTGAGGATTATATGTAAAGTCGCAGTATGGATATAAAGCCTTTACACCTTTGCGGTGATGGTGGCGGCATCGTTGATTTCTCCAATTGCTTATAGGAGGAAGGGCGCAGGAAGATGCCGCAAGCAGTGTCAAGCATAAAAGTAAGAGTGTTCTCATCATGCATGGTCTTAGATGGTTGTTATTCTATTGTTTTATCGCCTCAAAAGTAGCCTTTTCTCCCATACGTCGGGGGAGATATTTTCCAAATGAGGGTACACAAGAGTCCAAACCGTCCTTTTTAACACTTCGCACGGCTAAATGACGTGCAAAGTAAGAAGCTTGCTTACTTCGCCAAGTATCCTTGCTTACTTTGCCATTTATTATTGGATACTTTGCCATTTATCCAAGGATGCTTGCTACAGGACTTTCATTTTGCGCTCATACTGTCAAGTCTCTATAGAGTAAACATAGAAGAACATAAAGAGGGACTGTATGCGGTTAATAAAAGTTACAAGAATGAAGCGGATGAAAACAAGCCCTTTTTTAGGTCTCTAACTTAAGGAGGGAATGTTTCTAACATAGAGGGGGAATGTTAGAAACATTCGGGGTCTATGTTAGAAACATTCCCAAGCCTTGCTTGGAAAAGTTTCTGCACTTTATTCCATTGTCATATTCAGTTGCTCCTGGCCGTCCACATCGACTGTTTGCTCTCCGTAACCTTCTTTTGAGAATACAAGGGTGTCGGTCGAACGGCAACGGAGGGTGTATTGGCCTTGGGCGTCGCTCACCGTCTCGGACTTACTCCCTTTTACCTTGACGCAGACTCCGGCAAGCAACGTGGCCTGCACGTCCCGGATGGTTCCTTTGACAACCATCGGCTTCCCGGACGCCTGGGCTTTCTTCGTTGTCTGATTCTCGGTGAGGCTCGTCTCTCCCGTCATAATCGGTTGGCCTACGTGGATGGATTGGGTAAACAGAATGTCGGCCGATGACGTTCCTACCATGATTTGAAACTCGCCCGGCTCCACGACATACTTCATTTCTGCATTGTATAAGCCTAATTCGCTTACAGGGATTGCGACATGCGCCTTGACCGTGCTTTGAGCCGGAACCGACACTTTGGCAATGCCTTTCAGCTGTTTGACGGGCATGACGACGCTGCTGTAGACGTCTTTCACATAAACCTGCATGACGCTTTTCCCTTCTCTGTCGCTCAGGTTCCTCAAGGCTGCCGTTACCCGTATGGTGTCGGAGTATTGGTAGCTTTCCTTATCAACCTTGAAGTTTTCGTAAGCAAAGTCGGCATAGCTCAGTCCGAAGCCGAAAGGCCACAACGGTTCCGGCGCAGAGAATACATAATCGCGTCCCGGCTTGTTGAGGCTGCCCGGCGAACGATAGAAACCATTGTCCGAAGGAAGGCGGTTGTAGTGTACCGGCAGGTGCCCGACACTTTGGGGGATGGAATAGCAAAGCCGCCCCGAAGGATTGACTTTGCCAAACAGCACGTCGGCAATGACTTCGCCTTCGCGTTCGCCTCCATACCATTGGAACAAGATGGCCGGGATGTGTTCTTTCTCCCACGCGATGGAGAAGGGACGTCCCGTGACTACGACCAAGACCACCGGCTTGCCCGTCCCGTATAGTTGTTTCACCAGTTCGCCTTGCACGCCCGTCAGGTTCAAGTCGGTCAAGTCATATCCTTCGCCGCACGTGGCGTTCCTGTAATCGCGTGCCAGCGAGGCACTGGCCGAGCCTACAAACAGCAGCACGACATCCGATTGCCGGGCCGCTTCCACCGCCTCCGCAAAGCCGGAAGTGTCGTCCGACACCAAATCGCATCCTTGGGCGTAACGGACGGCAACTCTGTCTCCTACATAGCGGCGTATGCCCGCCAAGGGAGTCACGCCGTCTTGGTTGCTACGGCTCCACGTATAATCGCCAAACTGCACTTGGTCGGCATTCGGACCGATGACGGCGATGGATTTCAGCTTGGAGAGGTCGAGCGGCAACAAGTCGTTTTCATTCTTTACAAGGACGACGCTTTCTTCCGATATGCGGCGGGACAACGCCACATGCTCTTCGGTGTGTACACGCTCGTCGTATTCCTCCGGCGGTGTGCCGTAAGGATGTTCAAACAGGCCGGCCTTGAACTTGGCGTACAAAATGCGTGCGCAAGCCCGGTCGATGTATTTCACGTCCAGCTCCCCCTTTTCTACCATCGAAGCCAGGTGGGTATAGGTGTTGCTGGAAGCTTCCAAGTCCGTTCCTGCCGTTAATGCCATTTTGGCCGCGTCCTGCAAGGTAGGCGCCACTTTATGGAAGCTATGCAGCATGGAGATGGCTCCCCAGTCGGAATACGTATATCCTTTAAATCCCCATTCCTTCCGCAGCACATCGGTCAGCAGCCACGTGGAGGCGGTATTGGGAATGCGGTTGGTAGAGTTGTAAGTGGTCATGACAGCATTGATGCCTGTCCGCTTCACGGCCAACTCGTAGGGCTTCAGGTATATTTCGCGCAAGTCTCTTTCCGTGACTTCTGTGGAAGCGAGGTTCAGTCCCGAAGTCGACACGCCATGAGGCCCCAGGTGCTTCAGCATCGGCGAGATTCCCCCGTCCAAGTAACCGTTTATTTCCTCCAAGCCCATGAGGGTGTTCAAGAAAGGATCCTCGCCGAAACTCTCTTCGGTCCGTCCCCAACGCAAGTCACGAACCACATCCAGCACAGGCGACAGCACTTGGTTGACATTCATCGCGTGCAATTCCGTTGAGATGGCGCGGGTCATCTGGTAGGCCAAAGGGGGATTGAACGTGCAGCCTAACGCCACCGCTTGCGGGAAAATGGTGGCCCCGTCTTGTGCCGCGCCGTGCAGTGACTCCGCCACCACAAAGATGGGGATGCCCAAGCGGGTCTTTTCCACGCAGTAGGTTTGTACGGTCCTTGCGTAGCGGGCCAGTTCTTTCCCCGATAGCGGAAGGCCTTCCACGGCTCCTCGTCCGGTGCTTCCCAGTAGCTTTTCCAGTTTCTGCTCGTCCACGGTATTGTCCGCGTTCAAGATGCTTCCCGCATGGACGTGCCGCAATTGGGCGATTTTCTCTTCCAGGGTCATCCGGCTCAGCAGGTCGTCCACCCGCTCTTCCACCGGACGGGTCGCGTCTTTGTAGACTTGCGCGGAGGCGGACACGCCGACAAGCCATACGAATAAGAATAAATAGTTGCGTAACATGGTTTTAAGGGTTTAAATAAGTAAATTCACTTCATATTATACTTTGTGCGGGATAGATTTGTGCATTCCTAAATGAGAATTTATCGGGCTGATTTATCGAACACAGAGACACGGAGACACAGAGATTTATTTTCTTTTGTCATGTCGAGCGTAGTCGAGACATCTCATATAACACTGAGTATCTGTTCTATGTGAGACCCCTCGACTACGCTCGGGGTGACAGAGACATAATAAAAAACCTTTTAATCTCTGTGTCTCCGTGTCTCTGTGTTCATAAGATAAATCCTCATTTTCATCCCGCACAAAGATAATACTTTCTGCGAAATTAGTCCATTGTCATTGGTCAATTACCCATTGTGCGCTTAGTTTCTTGTCCCTGCCTATGTAGCAAAAAGAAAGCCTCCCTTTCTCTACACTTTCGTCTCAGCAAGGTGTAGGAAAGGGAGGCTGGGGGGATGATTAAAGCGGTTTCTTTCCGTCCAGCATCCGGTCGTAGCGGTAGAGGGCTTCGAGGAAATAGTAGTCCGCATAGGTGAGCGGCACGTCAATCTCCGAGTTTTGCGGGATGGCGCCTGTGCTGTGCATCAAGATGAAATTGCCGTTCTTGCCCAGTTCGGCGCGGTACTTGCCGCTGCCCAGGGTGTGCAGGATGGCTTTGGCTCCTTCCAGATACTTCCGGCTCTTGTCACCTTTTACGTACGTGCTCAGTTCCAGCAAGGCGGAAGCCGTGCAGGCTGCGGCGGAAGCGTCGCGGTAATTGAGCACTACCTTGTTGGCGTTGGAGCGGACACCCGGCACATAGCCCGGCTGGTTGGCGTTGAAGTCCCACCACGCCACTTTGTCCGAAGGCAGGTTGGGGTGGTCGAGGTAGAAGTCCGCCATGCCTTGCGCCGTCTTCAGGAAACGCTTGTCGCCCGTCTCGCGGTAGCACATCGTGAAGCCGTAGATGCCCCACGCCTGCCCGCGGCTCCATGCCGAGTTGTCCGAGTAGCCTTGCGAAGTCTCTCCCTTGATGGGCTTGCCCGTCTCCTTGTCGTAATAGACGATGTGGAAGCAGCTGTAGTCGTCGCGCACTTGGTTCTGCATGGTGTGCTCGGCGTGTGAGATGGCCACGTCCTTAAACGAATCGTCGCCCGTCACCTTGGACGCGTAGAACAGCAGTTCCAGGTTCATCATGTTGTCGATGATGACGGGGAAGTCGTACACCTTGTCGCCATGCCAGGAGCGGAAGCCGTTCCACGACTGGATGACGCCCGCTTTGGGGCGGAAGCGCGTGCAGAGCGAGCAGGCGGACTCCACCAGGATGTCCTTGTACTCCGGCTGCGGCTCGAAGCGGTTGGCGTTGCCATAGCTGCAATACATCATGAAGCCGATGTCGTGATTGTCCGTGAAGCTCTTGATGGGTTCCATCTTCTGTGTGTAGACCAAAGCGGAATCCTGTAAGGCGGAATCGTCCAAATATTCGGAGATGTACCACAGCGAGCCGGGGAAGAATCCTGCTGTCCACAGGTAGATGCTTCCCTTGGAGGGGGTGCCGTCTTTACGCAAACTGTGCGGCATCACGCCTTTGCCTTCCTTGCCCTGCGGGGGCGTCTTCAGCATGAGTTGGTATTGCTCGGCCGCAAACGTCATGTTCTCTTTCACAAACGCTTTCTCAGCGTCCGGCGTTTGGGCCGAAGCCATTACGCCGGACAAGCAGAAAGCTACAATCATTTTTACCTTATTGTTCATATTGATATAGAATATTCATTGATACCTATTTTGATTACCAGCCGGGGTTCTGTTCGCCCAGGTTTGCGTTGCGCTCGAATTCGACGGCGGGAACGGGGAACAGATAGTCGCGTTCCTTGAACACGCGGGTGTAGCGTTGCTCGCCAATGATATCCGTGTAGGGGAAGTTTAGCTTCTCCATGGCGAGCCCCCAACGCCTCAGGTCGCTAAAGCGGTGTCCCTCGCAAGCCAATTCCACTGCACGTTCCTGCACGATGCGCTGGAACACTTCCTCCTTGGAACGGGCTTCCAGCCAGGCGGGACCGCTGTTCAGGGCCGGCATGTGGGTGGACGGACGCTGGCGCACTTGGTTGATCAAGGCTACGGCATCGTCCTGACGATCCAGTTCGTTGTAGCATTCGGCCAACATCAGCAATACATCAGCATAGCGGATGAGCGGGAAATCTACGGGTGAGTTCTCACGGCTTACCAGTGTGCCATCCATGTCACCTTCGGGAACAAACTTGCGCCAATAATAATTGTAGTGTCCCAAATTGTCACGGATAAATCCGTTGGCCTCATTCACACCGGTAGCTACGACATATTCTATCATTCGGGGGTCACGTCCGTTACAGCCATAATAGGTGGAGTAAGGAGTAATCAATGTCTGCTCCATACGCGGGTCGCGGTCTTCGTAAATTTGGCGGATTTTATCCTTATCGGCAGGATAAGTCGCCACCGCCGTATTGTCATCCGTCAAGGTCGCCCAAAAGGTATTTTTCTGTATCTCGGCACTTTCGTTGAAGCCGGGAAAATAGTCGTTCCAATTGAATTTGGAGCCATCCTTGTTCTCATACATGTCGGCCAAAATGTCGGTGGGCATGCAGTTGTTCCAACCACCGGCAAAGGAAGCGCGTGTCCCCAAACGCAGCGCATAAGGCATACCAAACTCTTGCCCTGTACCATTAATGGCTTGTATACTGAAAATGATTTCAGCGCATTGGTCTGCTGTCAATGTGAACAGGTCAGGATAGCTGTCGTTCAGTTTATAGCCGTAACCGCGTCCTTGCGGATCATTGACGATTTCCTCAAAATCGTTCTTCGCTCCTTCGTAATCTTTAGCAAACAGTTTTACCTTGCCTCGAAGTGCTACGGCAGCTCCACGGGTGGCGCGACCGTATTCGCTTCCTTCCCACTTTACGGGCAGTACGTCCACGGCTGCATCCAAGTCATTTAAAATGAACTGACGGGTTTCTTCTGCCGTAGAACGGGATTTTTTCATATTCATAAACTCATTGCCTACGATGGTTGTTTCATCATAAAGAGGCACACCGCCATAGAAGTCTAATAGATGGAAGTAGAACAAAGCACGAATGAAGTGGGCTTCTCCCTTGTAAACGGCCTTCAGATCGTCCGACATCTCCACATTGTCCACATTCTGCAACATCAGGTTGGCACGGAAAATACCATCATAGCAAGTCTGCCATTTACTGTTTATAATGCCACCAGAACGTTCAGTGTAAGTTCCTTTTATAACGGATGGATATTGCCAGTTATTGTAATCCATGGCTATTTCACTCAAGGCATCGTGATTGTAATAAGCACCAAAGGCATTTTCGTTGCGCAAGTCGGCGTACATCGCTACCATTCCCTGATGAGCATGCTCTTCTGTCTGCCAGAAAGTACCGGAACTCATCTTGTCATGTGGATACTGATCCAAATCATAACAACTGGTCATTAGCCCCGCAGCGGCTAAAAGCAATATATATTTTTTCATATGTTTGACTATATTTATATTAGAATGAAACATTAAGTCCGAAAGAAGCCTGACGGATGGTCGGATAAGTCAGTTTGGTGGTTTCCGGATCCAATCCCGTGAAGCTTGTAAATGTAAAGAAATTCTCCAAACTACAGAACACACGTACACGACTCAGTGAAGCGGCCTGTACCCATTTCTTTGGCAGTGAATAGCCTAATTGGATATTGCGAATCTTAAAGAACCGCTTGTCCGTTTCCCAAATGGTGCTGTTTTGTGTGTTGCGGCTATCGTTAATTAACAGACGAGGATACTTGGCAGGGGTGGTACGGCCTTCATACCAACGGCCATCGGCAATTTCCTGTCCAATCTGATAACCACTAGAAGGCAAATTCGTAGTGTGCATAGTTTGGTATTGGCATATTTGGCTACCCGTACCGGACATCAGCATGGAGAAGTCCCATCCTTTCCACTCAAAACCCAAACTGATGTCATAGAATAAGCGTGGAGTATCACCGTGTCCCATTGGTACCTTATCATTATCATCCAGAATACCATTTCCATTCATATCTTTATAAAGTACATCACCCATTTCCGGACGAGGATATTTCGAGAAAGGATCCACCTTATTACCGTCTTTGTCATACGAGTTGTTTGCCAACCATTCTACATAGTCCAAATCTTCTTGTGTCTGAATAATGCGGTCGGCTACTAATACGTACTGCACATTGATCGGATAACCTTCCTTAATCATCTTACTACCTTCGATGCTGGGCTCAGTCCCTTTAAATTTCGTCACTTTGTTGTCCACAAACGTGAAGTTCGCGCCAATATTGTAATGGAAATCTTTGATTCGGTCCGACCAATTTAATGAAAGCTCAAAACCTTGATTACGCACCTTGGCACTATTTTGCGTTGGAATAGAAGCATTACCATGTACCAATGGAGCCGGCAAGTCAATCAAAATGTCAGAAGTCAGCTTATGGAAATATTCCAGCGTTCCGGACAAACGGTTGTTCAATACGGTAAAGTCTACGGCCGCATTCGTAATGGCCGTACTCTCCCAGGTCAATGCGCCATTGGCTAACGCAGTTTGTGTCATACCAACTTGCAGCACATTGCCCAATCCATAGTTAGCCTGCGCATACGAAGCGATGGCCATGTAATCATTATCCAAATAATTGTTGCCTAGCATACCGTAGGACACGCGGAGTTTCAAGGCATCCAACCAACTACGGGTATTCTCCATAAAGGCTTCTTGGTCAACGCGCCATCCGGCAGAAAATGAGGGGAAATAACCCCAACGATTGCTATCCAGAAAGCGGGAAGAAGCGTCAGCACGCAAGTTGGCTTCCAACAAATACTTGTCTGCCCAGCCCAAGTTGATGCGACCGAAATAAGAACGCATAGCCCACTCTTTGTGATAGCCGCTTGTTTCGGAGTCGCTGGTGGCGCCATCAATTACGTCTACAGAGGGGTCTATCCAGTCATACCGCTTGGCAGTGAATTGGCGGTCGCGGCGCATTTCCTGGCTGGCACCCAGCATGACGTTCAAGCTCAATTGATTGTCAACAAAATTGTTCTCGTAACGGATGACTCCATCCATGAACATGCGTTCAATCTTACGGTTAGAGTTGTAAATATACGAACGGTCTGTAGCAGCACGTACAACGCTCTCCGTCTGGAAATCCCAAAGATCGTTCAAATTCGGTTTGGACCAGTTGTCCTTGTCTGTCAATTCATACGAATAAGAACCAGAGATACTTAAGCCTTTAAACGGAGTAATCGTGCCGTTGAAAGCCGCACGGAAATTACGTTCTTTCTTATTACCGCTATCCCGGTACAGATAAGCCAATGGATTGTTGGTCTGAATGTCCTCGCCTGCGGCCTGCGCACCACCGAAACGTCCGTCAGGCGAACGGAGCACGATACCCGGTGTACTGGCATAACCATAAGTGAACACATCATCGATACGGTCGGATCCGATTTCATTATTGGAAAGATAGCCGTTCAGTTTCATGCCTAAAGTCAGCCATTTGGTCGGCTTGGCCTCTACGTTCGAACGGAAGCTGTAACGCTCGTAACCGGAATTGTCGATAATACCCGGATTGTTGGTATAACCAAAGGATGAATAAAACGACAACTTGTCCGTACCACCACTTACCGATAAGTTATGATTGGTAGCTACCGCCGTTTGAAATATTTCGTCTACCCAGTCCGTATTGGGGTAAAGCAACGGGTTGCGTCCGGCATCGTTCCGCCAAGCGTCAATCACTGCCTGGTCGAACTGCGGACCTTCACCCGAATTGGCCCGTGCTTCGTTACGCAGTTCCATAAATGTCGCATAGTCACTCACTGCCTCAATAGTCTTTCCGACAGACTCCAATGAAGCATATCCCGTGTAGTCTACGTTGATTTTACCCTGTTTACCTTTCTTGGTTGTAATCAAGATCACACCATTGGCCGCACGCGAACCATAGATAGAAGCTGAAGCGGCATCCTTCAGCACCGTCATGCTTTCTACATCCTGTGGAAACACAGTATTGATGTTACTCTCTACCCCATCAATAATAATCAATGGAGATGAATCATTCAGTGTGCCTTGACCACGAATTAAAATAGAGGCATTATCGTCTCCCGGTTTGTTACTACTAGACGTAACCGATACACCTGCCGCCATACCGGCCAAACCTGAAGAAAGGTTCGTGATAGGACGCTTTTCCGCAATATCTTCCATATTCACAGAAGAAACGGAACCGGTCAGGTTCACTTTCTTCTGCGAGGCGTAACCTACAACCACTACTTCGTCAATCAACTCTGTGTCCTGCTGAAGCTGGATGGAAAAGTTGCTTTGCGAGCCTACCACAATTTCCTGTTCCTTGTATCCCACATACGTAATTTGCAATACGGCACCCGCCGGAACATTGGCCAACGAGAATTTTCCGTCCAAATCCGTGATGGCACCAATCGTAGTATCCTTCACGCGTACATTTACACCAATCACCGGTTCGCCAGTCTCATCTACAATCGTACCGGTCACCGTACGTCCGGTCTGTTGTACTTCGAGCGTAGAACGAATTTCCATTTTGTCGTTCACGTCTTGCGCACCATAAGCCGGAACCATAGCCAGCCAAAGAGCACCGCCCAACCCAATGAGGGCTTTTGGAAGCCGTGCCGTCATTTTTTGTTTTCTTTCCTGATGCATAAGCATTAAATTTTAGATTAATAATGTGTTTGAAAATTCTCACTGCGCAAAAGTGGAGAATTTAAATGAATCCGATGGGAGATATTGTCTTTTTGAGGGTACGTATGCGTCCAACCTATCGTTTTTAACATTCCAAAGCCCCTACAAGCCCTTGTGGGGCAGGTGCGTCCGGAAGCCCCGCAAGTGTTAATTGTGGCTTGTTGGACGCACACGTACCCTATTTTTGGACGGTTTCTCCCCTCCGCGGACGGATAAACCCCTATCTTTGCCGCAGACAATCCCCGCCTGCGGCGGGTGGTTTAATCCCATATATAATAGTTGTATCACTCTAAAAAATGAATGCTATGGCAAAGGAGGACAAGATTTCAAACGACAGTGTTGATATTGCGTGCCGGACATATATGTTGTGTGGGATGAAAATGTTTTAGCTGGGCGCAGCCCCGCAATGTGTCAATGTGCTAATGTGTCAATGTGCTAATGCCATCCGGCGTGAAAACACATCAGCGCAAATACAGCGCAGCCCCATTAGCACATTAGCATATTAGCACATTATTTTGCAACTTAACATAAACTCAAAGAATGATGAAAACACTTAGAATATGGACAGTGGCGGCACTGTGGTGCTGCACAGGCATCGCCGCCTACGGACAGGTGGCCTCGTACTCCACGCAGGCCATTACGAAAGACTTGGCTTACTTCAGCGACTGGACCGCGTCTGCGCTGGCGGAAGGATTCAAGAGCAAACAACTGAAAACGTTCAGCAGCCCGCTGATGCGCCGGCTGGCGGAACAACTGGACGAGGGCACGTACCAATCGCGCTACCTGCTGAACAGCTACAAGCCCGTGGCATCGGACAAGGTGCTGGAGAAACACTTGAAGCTGGACAACGGCTACAGCCGCTACGAGAACATCACCGGCGTCTACCTGGAACAGGGGGAAAACGTGGTGCTGGTGGGCGACCTGCACGGACGGGAAGTGGGGCTGCTCATCCCTGACTGGATGCGCCAGCCCACGCCAGGCTACAAACCCACCCAAGACCCCGAAGGCTGGGGACTGAAGAAGCAGCGCATCGCCTTGCACGAGGGGGTGAACGTCATCTACGTGGAGAAGGCGGGCAACGTCTATGTGGACTATTTTGCCGACGACCCCGAAATAGCCCCCGCCGTCACCATCCATTTCGTCACGGGACGGGTGAACGGCTATTTCGATGCCGAGACGCAGACCAACGAGGACTGGAAACACCTGCTGGACCACGCCGTAGGCCCCGTGATGGATGTGAAGACCCGCTACATGCAACTGGCCTACCCCGTGGAGTACCTCAAGAAGTTCCGCTACAACGAGGGCAAGGAGCTGGCCGAGGCGTACGACAAGATTATGCTGCAGCAGTACACGTTCAACGGGGCGGTGAAGTATGGCCGCATACCGCCCAAACGCATCCTGGCGCGGGTGAACTTCAACTACTTCATGTTCCGCGACGGGGACGTTGTGGCTTTCCTCGGCAATGAGGGCACCATGAAGTCGGCCCTCGGCCCGGACATCTACACCGATTGGGGCGTGAACCACGAGATAGGCCACGTCATGCAGATGCGTCCCCAACTGACCTGGGGAGGGATGACCGAAGTGAGCAACAACCTCTTCACCATGTACGTCGCCTCGCAGGCGGGCAAGCCCAGTCGCCTCGGCAAAAGCAAGAACTACGAGAAGGCGTTTGCCAACGTGCTGGACGCGGCGCAGAAACCTTTCATCATGTGTGTGAGCGACCCGTTCGAGAAGCTGGTGCCCTTCTGGCAGCTCTACCTGTACGCCAAGCGGAAAGGCTATGCGGACTTCTACGCCGACCTGATGGAGCACATGCGCAACCATCCGGACAAAGGCCGGGGCAACGCTTCCATCAACAATATGTATGAGTTTGCCAAAGTGTCGTGCGACCTGCTGAAAACCGACCTGACCGACTTTTTCGAGGCCTGGGGCTTCTTCGTGACCGGAAAGTTCGAGATAGGCGACTATTCCCATTACACTTTCAACGTCACGCCCGAAATGGTGGAAGAGACTAAACGGTACATAGCCGGCAAAAACTATCCGAAACCTGCGGAGGACGTTACGCGGCTGACGGACTGAGAATGTATTATTTAAAAAGATATCAAACCGATGAACAGATTTTATTTCTTGGTGGCTTGTCTGGCCACCTCCTTTTTGTTGGCCGCTTGCGGTCGCCCGGAGTTGACGGGCAAATGGATGCAGCCCGTCCCCGGACAGCCGGGCGTCAAACAGGGGCTTGTCTTGGAAAAGAACGGAAAGGCCTCGTCCGTCAACATGGCTACGATGAAGTATGATGCTTGGAAACAGGACAGTGACAAACTGATTATTAGCGGGAAAAGTATCGGCAACCACCAAGCCGCCCCGTTTTATGACACGTTGGTCATCGAACGCCTGACGCCGGACAGCTTGATATTGAGGAAAGGAATGCTGACGCTCTCCTACGCCCGGGAGTAACCTTTTTAAATTGACAATTGACAATGGACAATGGCTAATCCATTGCATTCGCTAATTGTCCATTCTCAATTGTCAATTGTTTATGTCTTCGGGAGACAAGTGTGTGATTTGGGCAATCGTTTCAATCGGCATTCCCAATTGCTTGAGGCTGCGGGCAATTTCGATTTGCTTATTGCGTTCACCTTGCTTAATGCCTTCTTTTAGTCCTTCCTCTCTTCCCTCGGCCCTTCCTTCTGCTTTTCCTTCTGCTCTTCCTTCGGCCCTTCCTTCAGCTTTTCCTTCAATCCATCCGGTTTGGATGACACTCCGCTGGTAGCGCAAATTTTCCATATCGCGTTCATAAGCCCGGCGGTCAGTATCGGAAAGACTGGCGACGCGAAGGCGTTCGCGGGCTTCAGGCAAACCTTTCGCTGTGGCTGAAGTTTCTATCTCACCCGTCTTGAGGAACTGTATCCACTCGTCGAGCGGGGTCTTTGCCACTTTGTCGAAGTCGTTCACGCGGAGCACGTAATACTCGGGGAACACGTCGCCCGCCTCTTTCCCCATCAGCACTTCCTGTTGGCGGACGGACAAATGCAGGATGTCGTCGGGGTTGTGCAGTCCCCGGAAGATGGTTTTCCCGTGGTACACATAGTCGTTGCCCTGCCCCAAGTCGAAGTAGACGATGTTGATGGAATAAATCTTGCGGACTTTGTCGTAGTCGTTGCCCAAGTTGATGTACTCGGAAATGGTTTTAGACACCCCGTACAGAATCCGGTGGAAATAATAGAGTTCCCGGTTGTTCTGCACCTCGATGATGAGCAGGCGGCCTTGCGCGTCTTCCGCCAAGATGTCCACCCGGTTGAACTTGTCATCCTTGCTCGTCTGGTTCGATTCGCTCTCCAAGAAGCGGGAGATGTGCAAATCTTCCCCCAACAGCGTGGAGAGAAAGCCCTCCAATACCACATAGTTGCTTTTGTCGCGGAGCAACCGTTTCATGGCCCAGTCAAAACGTATCAGTTCATTCTGCATAATCACTATAGTTTGAATATTCCACCGCAAATATAAAAATTATTTTTTAGATATTCGTCAAGCAGGCGGCCTGCCGGAGCGAAGTTTTTTATGTTAAAATAGACAGGTTGGACGCATCCGACCCATCATTTTGGACGGAAACTCCCCTTAGGGATAAGAGAGAATGTTATCTTTGTGCAGTTATTTAAAATAATGATATTAACCAAACGAATATTGAAGATGAAAAACAAGCGAATGAAAACAAGGGGCAGCCGGCTGTGGCTGCTCTGCTTGGGGCTGATAGGCAGCCTTGGCGTGATGGCGCAAGTGACGGAACGGCAGTCTCCGCCTATGGACATAGTGGAACGCCACGGATTGAGTTTCGACCACCTGCCCGGCCGGTGGGACGAAGGGATTCCTTTGGGTAATGGAATCATGGGAACTTTGATATGGCAGAAAGGCGACCGTTTACGCTTATCGGTAGACCGTGCCGACCTGTGGGACTTGCGCCCGGTGAAAGAGTTTGACGGACCGGATTATTCTTATCGGTTCGTCTGCGAGGCGGTGGCCCGAAAGGATATGAAGCCTGTCTACGAGATGATAGACCAACGTACGAGCAAAGACGTTGCGCCCACGAAAATACCCGCCGGCGCCATTGAGATACCCATCGGAGGACTGGGGGAAGTGAAGGACGTGGTGCTGGACGTGCATACCGCCATCTGCACCATCACCTGGAAGAACGGGGCGGTAGGCAGCTTTTTCACCGGTGCCGGCGATCGGACAGGGCATTTCCGCCTGACCAACCTGCCGCAACCATTGGACGTGGAATGGGTGGCACCCGCTTTTACGCCTCGCAAAGGGGAAAAACCGAAAGGGAACTCATTGGCTCGGTTGGGCTACAAGGAGGGGAAAACCATCCGCAAGCCGGGGCATATCGTTTACCGCCAGCAGGCGTATGGCGACGTGGCTTACGAGGTGGACATCCGGTGGACCCGTCCCGACGAGTCGACCTTGGAAGGCGTGTACCGTCTGATCACTACGGGGACGGCCTACAGCGAGCCGGTGCAGGCGCGCAAGGCGATGGACGATTATGACACTGACTTCCGGACGGCGCGCAGGGAGCATGTGGAGTGGTGGACGAACTATTGGCGTCAATGCCAAATACACCTGCCGGACGACCCGATGCTGGAGCGGCAATGGTACTTGGAGATGTACAAGTTTGGCGCAGCTTCGCGCAAGGACGCGCCTCCCATCTGCCTGCAAGCCGTGTGGACCGCCGACAACGGGCAGACACCGCCTTGGCGAGGAGACTTTCACAACGACTTGAACACGCAGCTGAGCTACTGGCCGGGCTATTCGGGCAACCATTTGGAAGAGTCGGCCGTGTTTACCGACTGGTTGTGGCTCATCAAGGACAACAGCGAAGCGTACACCCGGAAATTCTTCGGCGTGGAGGGACTCAACGTGCCCTGCATTTCCACCTTGGACGGCAAGAACATCGGGGGCTGGAACCCTTATTCGCACCAACCTACGGCATCGGGATGGCTGGCGCACCACTTCTACCTGCAATGGAAGTACTCTGCCGATGATGATTTCTTGAAGGACAGAGCTTATCCGTGGGTGAAGGAGGCAGCGCGCTACTTTGAGAACATCTCCGTCAAGTGGGCCGATGGCAAACGCAAGCTGCCGCTCTCCAGTTCGCCGGAGATAAACGACAACCGTATAGATGCCTGGTTCACGCAGACCACAAACTTCGACTTGGCTTGCATCCGCTTCACTTTCCGTGCGGCGCAGGAAATGGCGCAGGCGTTGGGGCTGGCGGAAGAAGCCGCGCATTGGAAGCAAGCCGAAAGCGAGTGGCCGGACTTCGCCACGGACGAGACAGGCTTGTGCATCGCTCCCGATTATCCGCTGACCGGCTCCCACCGTCATTTGTCGCACCTGTTGGCCATCCATCCCTTTGGCCTGCTGGACGTCTCGCAAGGGAAAGAAGCGCGCAGGCTCATCGAACGTTCCATCCACCACTATGAGGAGCTGGGCGTGCAAGGGTGGGTAGGCTACTCCTATTCTTGGCTGGCCAATATGCAGGCGCGTGTGTTCGATGGTGACGCCGCCGCCCGCTCGCTGCACATCTTCGCCAAAGCCTTCTGCTCGCCCAACAGCTTCCACCTGAACGGCGACCAGCTGAAGAGGGGCTATTCGGGCTTCACCTACCGTCCCTTTACGTTGGAGGGGAACTTCGCCTTCGCTTCCGCCGTCAACGAGATGTTGCTGCAAAGTCATACGGGCGTGATACGGGTGTTTCCCGCCGTGCCCGAAAACTGGCGGGAGGCTTCGTTTGAAAAATTGCGTGCCATGGGAGCTTTCCTGGTCAGTGCAAAGATGAAGGACGGTGAGGTGCAACGCATCGAGGTTACGGCCGAGAAAGGGGGCACACTGAGGCTCTTCAATCCCTTTACCCGGCAGGTTGTCGAGAAGGAGATGCAACCGGGCGAAGTGTTTTCAATGGACAATTGAGAATTGACAATGGACAATGGACAATTTATGAGTGACTAATCATTTTTTAGACTATAAAATAGGAGTTAAGAAGTTAAGGAGTTATCACTCCGCTTTGCTCCGTTAGGAGTTAAGCCAATACCTTTCTGTGTATAGGATAAGCCAACTATCGGCTTAACTCCTTAACTTCTTAACTCCTCACAGCTAAATTATCTATGAAAAAAGGAATTTTGAAAAACTGGTGGTGGGGCGTGCTGCTCGCCCTGCCGCTCTTTGCGCTTCCGCTGGCGGCGCAAGGCACGAACCTGCGTCCGCATCCGCGCCTGCTGATGACCGTGGAGGACGAGGAGCGCACCTTATTATTAATGAAGGAGAATCCGCAAGTGGCGGAACTGGCCGGGTACCTGAAGGCGCGGACGGACTCGATGGCCGCCCTGCCCCTGCTGCCTTACGAAATGGACAAGTACGGCAACATGCTCCATACGGCGCGGGCCTACGTGGACCGCTTGGGCAGCTTCGCCCTGGCTTACCGCCTTTACGGCGACTCCCGCTACCTGGACGCCGCGGGTGAGGCTCTGCTCTGCGTGTGCCGCTACCCGGATTGGGACCCGAAGCATTACCTGGACACCGCCGAGATGACTACCGCCGTGGCCATCGCTTACGACTGGCTGTACGACGCCCTGCCCGCCGCCACACGCAAGCTGGTAAAGGAAACCATTTACAAGAACGCCTTGAGCCGGGTGCTGAAGGAATACCGCACGGGCGGTCCGGGCAGTTGGGCGAAACGGGAAACGAACTGGAACGTGGTGTGCAACGCCGGCATGGTGATGGGGGCGCTGGCCGTGGCGGAGGACTATCCGCAGGTGGCGGACAGCATCTTGAAGAACGCCGCCCGCTATATGCCCAACTGCCTGAAGCATTTCGCGCCCGACGGCGTGTGCTACGAAAGCCCCGCCTACTGGGGATATACGGCCAGCTACCTGGCACTCTACCTGAAGGCGGTGGAAGACAACGGCGGAGACCGCTACGGCATCGGCCGGCTGCCGGGACTGGCACGCACGGCACGGTTCTACCGGAGCATCGTCCTGCCTTCGGGAAGAGTGTTCAACTATGGGAACTCCGGAGAAGGGAACGAAATCTCGCCCGCCTTCTTCCTCTTCAGCCGCTTGTACGGACAGCCGGAAGTGGCGGAATGGTACCGGGCCGAAGTGCGGCAGACGGTGCGGGGACGGGGCGGCTGGCACCAACTGTTCTTCCTGTCGCTTCCCTGGTATGACACCGCTATGGCGGACCAAAGCACTCCTCGTCCCCGGCTGGAGGTGTTTCACAACCGCATCAACGACATCATCGCCCTCAACGGCGACCGCAACACGCCGGGCTACGTCACCCTGCTGGCCAAAGGCGGGGAGCCGATGCAGGCGCACCAGCAACTGGACGGGGGGGCGTTCGTCGTGGAGAGTGACAGCGTCTGCTGGCTGGAAGACTTGGGTGCCGACGACTACAGCCTGCCGGGATTCTGGGACTATAAACCGGGCGGCAGGCGCTGGACGTACTTCCGCAACAACAACTTCTCGCACAACACCCTCTCTGTCGACCGCCGGTTGCAGTATGCGGCAGGCGAGGCGTTCGTCTGCGAAGAGAAGCCGGACGCCAAGCAACCTTACGCCCGGTTGGATATGACATCTTTATATAAAGGAACGGCACAATCCGTATTCCGCACGTTCACCTTGAAGGACGATCGCACCGTGGAAGTGAAGGACGAACTGAAGCCGACGGAAGGCGGACACACCGTGACCTGGAACGCCGTGACGAAAGCCCGTGTGGAGGTAAAGGGCAACCAAGCGCACCTGACACGGGACGGGAAGCATTTCTATATGGAAATCACATCGCCCGCCGGAGTCGTGTTCCGCACGCACGAGGCGAAAAACACTTCTCCGCGGGAATATCCCATAGAAGGCGTTACGGTGATAGAGGCCGAATGCCCGGCCGACGGACCGGAAGCGGTGGTGACGGTACGCATGGGCAGCCGTCCCTTCTTCGCCATCGACCACGGGCCGTACCTGCAGGAAGTGACCGCAGACGGGGCGACCTTCGCTTTCTCCACCTCCGCGCCGTCCTTCTCCTGCGTCGAGTTGGAAGAAGAAGGCAGCGGCCGGGCCACGAGACATACGGCGGGCAAACACGGATTGCGGGACGCCAACACGACCTTCTTCGGCATCCGTGTGGAGGGCTTGAAGCCGAACACCGCCTACCGGTATCGCCTGCACGCCAAGGAGATGAAGCGGTTCCGTCCCTATCAAGTGACCTTCGGCGACAGCGTGGCTACGCCGTGGTACTCGTTCCGCACGGTGAATCCCGGGCAAAAAGGCGGCTCCCTCTTCATCACGAGCGACATGCACTCCCGCCCGCAACTGCTGAAGCGGCTGCTGGAGGCCTGCGACTACCGCACGTGTACCGCTTTCTTCTACGCCGGCGACATGATGAACTACATGGAGCGCGGGGGCGAGCATCCGTTCACTTCGTTCATCGATGCCAGTGTGGAGCTGTTCGCCACTTCCGTCCCTTTCGAGATGGTGCGCGGCAACCACGAGACACGCGGCGACCTGGCGCGCGTATTCCCCACTTACTTTCCCAAACGGGACGGCAAGATATACGGGAGCTATATGCTGGGCGACGTGATGGTCATCATGTTGGACAGCGGGGAAGACAAGGCCGACACGCATCCCGTCTACGCGGGGCTGACGGATTTTGACGGCTACCGTACGGAGCAGGCCCGGTGGCTGCGGCAGCTGGTGAAGAGCAAGGCGTTCAAGAAGGCGCGTTACCGCATCGTCATTTCCCACTTCCCGCTTGTGATGGGGGAAAGGTGGCGGGAAGAGAACACGTGGCACGGCTGGCGGGATGCCTGCGAGAAGTTCCTGCCTGTCCTGAACAAGGCGGATATTGACTTGGTCGTATCGGGCCACACGCACCGCTTCTATTTCCACGAGCCGGGTGAAGCCGGCAACCGCTTCCCGGTGCTGGAGCAAGGGCATAGCTGCGCCACACGCATCGACCTGAAAGACGGAAACATTCACCTCCGTGTCATTGACAAGGACGGAAAAAACTTGTTTGAATGGACAATGGACAATTAGCAATTTTGTATAGTGTAAATGGGAATTTAGCGGGGCGAAGCCCCGCTTGAATGAAGAATTAAGAATGATGAATGAAGAAACTCTCCTCCTTCCGGAAGAAGGGGAGTTGATTACCCTAATTCTTCATTCTTAATTCATCATTCTTCATTTAATAGATAAATTATCATTTAAAAAGATGAAAACGATTTTATGGGGCAGCCTCGTCTGCCTGACGATGGGACTCAACGCGCAGACCGTCTCCACGTTCGAGGCGCGTTACTTCACCTCGGACGCCCGAGCCGACGGTGAAACCGATTTCCACGGGGAGACGGAATGGATGAACTTGGAGCAGCGGGTCGATTTCCTTAATGCTTACGCCGATTACGCGGCAGATTTTTGGCGAAATCCGAATTTGGACATCCCGCTGTTGGAATCGGAAGATGTAAACGGCACGCTGCAGGGTATCAAACCTATGCCAGGCACAAACGTCCGCCGCACCATCCGGCTGAACGGATGGAAGGCGTACGGCTATTCCGCTGAAAAGGAACGGCAGAAGAAGAAAATGCGCGGACGGTGGGAACAGGGTGCGGGGAGCAAGGTGGAAGCGGGAAGGCTCCGGCTGAACAGTAACGGCACCGTCCGCCGGGCAGTGGCGGAAACCGACTGGCGCTTCCGGTTGCATATCGATGCGGAGCGCACGGAGGAATCCCGCTTTGGCATCCTGCTGAACCGGCACGGGCAAAACCTGTTGGCCGCCCGGTGGGAGAACGGGAGTGTCAGCCTTGTCTCCGGTCCGCACGTCCGGAAAGTGGCGTTGGGCGCAAGCGGGGAACGGCATCTGGAACTGTACGGCGATTTCCCGAACCGCCGTTTCTTCTTGACCGTCGATGGGGAAGTAAGCCTGGAATGTCCGATGGACACGGCTTCCGCGGCTTCCTTCGACCAACTGGAACTGGTCTCCACCGAGGGCGTTACGCAGGTGGATAACCTCCGGCTGTACGCCTTTGTCCGCGATACGGCCAACGCGCACACGCCGTTCCGCACGTCCTTGCTCCTCAACGAGGATTTTGACGACATCCAGCCCATGGACGGATGGGCTTCGCCGGATTATGATGACTCCCGTTGGAAGACCGTGGACCTGCCTTCCGTCCACGGCGGACTGGCGGAGAAAGGCGAAAGCTATTTCCTCCGGAAGAAGCTTCGGGTAGACGATTTCGCCCGCGCGGTTCTGAAGCTGGAGACGTTGGATCCCGGAGGAGAAGTCTGGGTGAACGGCCGGCCCGTCGCCGTTGTTAACGGCCGGCACCCGCAGGAACTGGAAGTGACGGAATACCTCCAACCACACCGGGAAAACGTCATCGCCGTAAGGGTGAAGCCCTACAAGGCGCGCCACCAGATGCTGCACTCGCCTTCCGACCCCTATATCGGCTGGCTCTTGGGGCGGGCTGAACTGGTGTTGACCAACCGCTGTATGATAAAGGGCGTTTACGCGCACACTTCGTCCATCGGTGCGGACGAGGCGATGCAGCGCAACCGCATCGTCCTGCAATACAACGGCGTGGAGTATTACGAAGGCAGCGTCGAAGTGAACTATTACCCTTGGTTCCCCACCGAGGGCGTGAAAGCCGCCGGCTTCCGGAAGGACATTCAGGTAAGACCCTCCATCGACAATGACGTTGTGTTGGATTTGTCCATCCCCCGGCCGGAGTTGTGGCAGACGGACAGCCCGCACCTGTATAAAGTAGAAGTCATCTTGAGGGACAAGGACGGGCGTGCCGTGGATGATTTCGTCACGACGACCGGCATCCGTACCTTGTCGCAGAAAGACGGGAAACTATATGTCAATGGCCGGGCCGAGATGCTGAACGGCGCGCAGATACTGGGCTATCGTCCTCCCATCGAGACCATCGCGAAGACCAACCGCTGCGTTTCCGGCGAGACAATCGTCAAGGACCTGCTGATGATAAAGAAGATGTGCGGCAACATGCTGCGCATCCATGTGCATGCCGAGAAAGACACCATCGACGGCATCAACGACCCGCGCTACGCCGAGTATGCCGACCAGCTGGGTGTCTACCTGCTGTGGCAGACCGCGGGATGGGTGCGTGAGGGAGAAGCCTGGAACGTGGACTTTGAGGGCTATCCCAAATACATCCGGCAGGTGTACAACCATCCGTCCATCGTGATGTGGGAGGCCGGAAATCATCCCAACCGTTTCAAGAAACACGATGCCTCCGACTCGCACGACTATATGAACCGCATCTACCGCGTGATCAGCGGGGCCGACACCAGCCGGCTGATATCGCCCACTTCCTTTTGGGGACATACCCATTATGGCAACTACGACGGAAGCCGCGACTACAAAGGCCGTCCGATGACTCTCAACCCGGTGCTGATGGAGAAGTTGATGACGCGCGGCAACCAGGATGCCTACACCGGTTACGGGGCCAAGTGGACACAGCTGCGCAAAGCACCCTACGCATGGGCGAAGTCGTGCCTCGATGCCCGTGACAAGGCTTTCTTCAACTTCGAGCACGAAGAATCCGCCGCGCAACCCAACTGGGAACTGGCGCGGAAGGAACCCTGGTACGAAGTGCAGTCCTACGAGTGGGGCTATGAGGAAGGAAGCATCGGTCGGAAGCTGGACGCAAGCCAGTGGCGTGCCAGCCAGGCATTCCAAGCGTTCTCCGCATGGGAGTCGATGAAGAAGCAGATCCTTTTGGGGTACGATGGCTTTTCGTGGTGCAGCCTGGAGTCGGGCGCCAATATGTTTACCTACCAGAAGCCCTTGGTAGACGCCTTCGGTGTGCCCAAACTGGCATTCTACGCCAACAGGCAGGCTCTCGGGCGGATATGGGCGGCAAGCGACGATGTGGACGTGGTGTACGGGCCGCAAGATGAGGTTCGTCCCGTCATTTTCAACTTGGACGCTCCTTGCACGGCCGACCTGACCGTCGAGTTGAAGAACCGGAAAGGGAAGACCGTGACCCGGAAGCGGATGAAGGACATCCGTGTGGAAGGGTACGGCAGCGTGACCCGCCTGGAAGCCTTCCGCCTCCGTCCCCGAGCCGATGGCGTGTATTTTATGGAGTACCGACTTGCCGTTCACCCCTCTGGCGATACTCCAAAGGAGTCAGTCCGTAACGGGCTTTGAAGCATTGGCGGAAGTAACGCAGGGAGCTGAAGCCGCATTGGTAGGCGATGTCCGTAATCTGCATGCCGGGTCGTGCCTTCAGCATCCCTTCGGCGTGCTCCAGACGGACTTTCAAGATGTATTCGTTGGGGGTCATCTGCATAAGCGCCTTTACTTTGTTGTAGAACGAGCTGCGCCCGATGCCCAACTCGTGCGTCAGCCCGTCGGGATCCAGCGCAGGGTCGCCCAGCCGTTCCTTGACCAACTGTTCCAACCGCCTCACGAAACGGGCGTCGATGGGATTCAACGTCAGCGGGGCGGCGGCCTCTTCTTCCGACAAAGCGGCCGAGGCCGACGGGGCACTCTCGAACTTGCGCTTCAGCAGCCGTCGGTTGCGCAGCAGGTTGGCGATGCTTCCCATCAGCAGCCGGCTGTTGAAGGGTTTTTCCACGTAGTCGTCGGCGCCGCATTGCATTCCCTCCATCTTGCTCTCGTCCGAGGTCAGCGCCGTCAGCAAGATGACCGGGATGTGGCACAAGTCGAAGTTGCTTTTTATCTTTCCGCACATTTCCGTGCCCGACATCACCGGCATCATCACGTCGCTCACGATCAAGTCCGGACGTTCGTCCAACGCCTTTTCGTATCCCTGCTTCCCGTCCATGGCGATGGCTACCCGGTAGAGCGGTGAGAGCAAGTCCACCAACGCCTGTAGCAGTTCCTCGTTGTCCTCCACCAGCAGGAGGGTGCTCTTGCGGGGCTCGTCCGTTTCCTCTTCCCCGCCGGCGGTTCCCTCCGCTTCTTCTTTGCCCTTGGGCTCGTCTGCAGCCGGCTGGGGGAAAACTGTCCGGACGCAGGCCTCGACGGGTGTCGCCGTCATCGTGGCGTAGTCGTCTTGCCCGAACGGGTTTTCTTTCGGGAGGCTGACGCTGAAGATGCTGCCGTAGCCCAAGGCGCTCTGCACGCCGATGGTGCCGTGGTGCATCTCCACCAGTCCCTTGGCCAATGCCAGCCCGATGCCGCTGCTGGGCGACGACGTTTTGGCGTTGGCCTGGTAGAAGCGGTCGAAGATGTAGGGGACAGCCTCCGGCGGGATTCCCTCCCCGCTGTCGGTCACTTTTATTTCAATCCGCTCTCCCTTGTCGGCCACCCACATTTCCACCACCCCGTCCTCGGGCGTGTATTTCAAGGCGTTGGACAACAGGTTGGTGAACACCTTCCGCAGTTGCGCGGGGTCGAACCAGCAGGGCAGCGCGTCGGCGTCCGCCCGGTACGTCAAGCGTATGTGCTGCAGCTTGGCTTGGTCTTGGAAGTCCTCGCAAACCTGCCGCAGGTAGCCGACGAGGTTCTGTCGCGCCACCTTCAGCGTCATCCTGCCTCGTTCCAGCTTCCGGAAGTCGAGCAATTCCGATATCAGTTCCCTGAAGTGCGCCGCGTTCTTGTATATCCGTTGCAGCTTGACGCGTATGTGCGGCGCCATTC
The DNA here is from genome assembly GCA_944320735.1 of uncultured Bacteroides sp. Classification (GTDB taxonomy): domain Bacteria; phylum Bacteroidota; class Bacteroidia; order Bacteroidales; family Bacteroidaceae; genus Bacteroides. The sequence goes on from CALUIQ010000224.1 coordinate 32,179, forward strand.
CCGCCGTTTGCAGCAGCGACTCCAGTTGGGTCATGATCAGCGTGAGCGGCGTGCGGAACTCGTGGGAGATGTTGGCGAAGAACTGCAGCTTGGCCTGTATCAGTTCCTCGTTCTTCTCCTTCTCCAGTTTCTCCTGCAGCAGCGATGCCCGCAGCCGTACCCGTGCCATCCGGTTGCGCGCCAGTAAGCCGCCGAAGCCCGCGCTTATCAGGGCATACAGCACGTAAGCCCACCACGTGCTCCACCAAGGGGCGTTGATGACCACTTGCAAGGCCGTTTCGTTGTAGTTGCCGTCCGCCCCCGGTAGCCTTCCCCTTACGCGCAAGGTGTAGACGCCCGGATCGAGGTTGGTATAAACGATGTCCCGCATTTGTACGGTATGCCATTCCTTGTCGAACCCTTCCAGCCGGTATTCGTTGGCCCTCAGGTTGGTGTTCACGCCATACCCGTCCGAGGCGAGGGTGACTGCGATGTTATTCTCATTGTGCGCCAAGCTGATGCCCGACACGAAAGGCAGGGCCGCTTGCAAGATGCCATCGTCTGTATGGGCGGTCACCTGCCTGCCGTTCACGTGAAGGGTGGAAAAATACAGCCGGTGCCTTGCCGGTGTCTTGAACAGGGCGGAAAACGGGAAAGAAGTCACTCCGTTGCATCCGCCCGTCCATATCTCGTCGTCGCCGCTTATCAAGAGTCCGCATCCGTCGTTCAGCGCGTCGAGGTGAAGCCGTGCGTTGGCATCCACTATCCGGGTGTCTCCGCAGTCGGGGCTGTAGCACAACACGCCCCCGTCGGTCAGCAGGAACAGGTGGCCCGCCTTGTGGAACTTCATTTGGTAGATGTAGTCGGCATCGGGCAGCAGGCAGCGGACAAACTTGTCCTTCGTCTCGTCCCACCGGTAGAGGCCGGAGCCCGATGTCCCGAGGTAGATTTCTCCGCGGGGGCTTTCCGCCATTTTCGCGACCATGAAACGCCCCATGCCGCTTGCTCCCAACGGGTAAACCCGGGCGGCTTTCTGCCCCGGATCCTTCCGCAGCACGTCTTTCGCGCGCGAAACCCACACCCTCCCCTTGCTGTCTATGAAGAACGTCACGCCGTACGAGGCTCCGCCGTCGTGGGCGATGTCCACCCGGCCCGGCTCCCCCTCGCCGTTGCGGTGCATGCCGAAAAGCCCTTTCTCCGACAGGAGGTAGAGCGTGTCGCCCCGCAAGGCCATTTCAGAGAAAGACGTGCCCCATCGGGTGCCGTAATGGCGGACGTGGCCGGTGGCGATGTCGTAGCGCAGGAAGCCCTGCTTGTGCGTGCCGATGTACAGCCGGTCGCCTTTTTCATCGTAGGCGATGCATTTCAGGGTCCCGAAGGCCGTGCCGTCCTTTCCCGTCAGGTGGTGCGTAAACGCCCCCGTCCGCTTGTGGCGGCAGTTCAGCCCTCCTCCTTCGGTGCAGATCCAGATGTCTCCCCGCTTGTCTTCCACCATGTTCCCCACGTAGGGGTAGCTCAAGGCGTCGCGCTCCGAGTAGTACGTATAGGCGTCCGCGTCGGGGTGGAAGTAGTTCACGCCCCCGTAGAACGTGCCTGCCCAGATGCCGCCGTGCGCGTCTCTGTACAACGAAAATACCGATGAATAGCTTAGCGAGCCCGGGGCATCGCCCGCCCGGTAGTGGGTCACCGTCCCGTCCGGTGCAATCCTGTTCAGCCCGTTGAAGGTACCCGCCCAGATGTTGCCTTGCCCGTCCTCCACGAAGCAGCGCACGTCGCGGCTCGAAGTCTTTATGCCGTAGTCGAGGGTCAGTCGTCCGTCCGCCCGCTTTTCCACCCGGCACATCCCGCCCCGGTAGGCCGCCACCCACAAGCGCCTTTGCGAGTCGAGGTACATCGAGTGGACGTGCATCCGGGGAATGGCGCACGTGGTTCGCCGCATGTCCGCCGGGTCTTCGGCGTAGTACAGACCCGAAGCCGTGCCCACCCACAAGCCTTCGAAGCCGTCCGCATACAGGCACGTCACCCTTGCCCCGCCTTCCACCGTTCCTAAGCCGCGGAATCGTTTCTCCTTCCGGTCCCATCGGAACAGGCTGTCGCGGCTGGCGGCGTATACAACGCTGTCCTTGGCGCAGAGGGCGGCGGCTCCGCGCAACCCTGTGTCCTCAAAACGTTCGGCGTAGAGGTCGTAGCGCAGCAAGGCATCGTCGGACATGAAGAACAGGTTTCCCGCTTTGTCGCTTACCATATCGTGTATTTGGTTGCCAAACGTCGTTACATACGGCACGTTGGACGGCTTGTAGACCGTTATCCGGTTGCCATCGTAGCAGTTCAGCCCCTCCAGCGTGCCGAACCACATGCGCCCCACTTCGTCCTGGCAGATGGACAATACCGAAATCTGAGAAAGTCCTTCGGTCTTGCTCAGGTGGCTGAAGTAGACGTTCGCGTGCAGGCCGCTTGTCAGCGCGGTCAGTAGGTAGAGGATGAAAAGCAGGCGTTTCATGGCGTGGTCGGGTGTGTGTTCGTAGTAAACAATCCTCTTCGGCTATACCATAAAGTCCTTTCGCCGCAGCACGAAGCTGTTGCTCAGGTACTTCTCGCGCACTATCTGGTTGGCGGCCAGCTCTTCGGGCGTACCCTGGAAAAGAATTTTGCCTTCGAACAACAGGTAGGCGCGGCTGGTGATGCTCAGTGTCTCCTGCACGTTGTGGTCGGTGATGAGGATGCCAATGTTCTTGTCTTTCAACCGCCAGACGATTTGCTGGATATCCTCTACGGCAATGGGGTCAACTCCGGCAAACGGTTCGTCTAGCATAATGAACTTGGGGTCGATGGCGAGGCAGCGGGCAATCTCCGTGCGGCGACGTTCGCCTCCGGACAACTGGTTGCCTTTGTTTTTGCGCACCTTCTGCAAGCGGAACTCGGCAATGAGGTTTTCCAACTTGTCTTTTTGGTAATCCAACGGTTTGTTGGTCATTTCCAATACCGAGGCGATGTTGTCCTCCACACTCATTTGACGAAACACTGACGCTTCCTGCGCCAAATATCCAATGCCGGTTTGCGCCCTTTTGTAGACGGGATAGTTCGTGATGTCCAAATCGTCCAAGAATATACGACCTTCGTTGGGGGTAATCAGACCTACGGTCATATAGAACGAAGTGGTCTTTCCGGCACCGTTAGGACCCAGCAGACCCACTATCTCGCCTTGTTTCACGTCATACGATACGTGGTTCACCACCGTACGTTTGCCATATTTCTTTACTAAGTTTTCGGTGCGGAGCACCATCTTGTTCTCTTCCATAGATGCGTTAATTTGGTGCAAATGTAGCAAAAATAAAAGATAAAACCGTACATTTGCAGCAAATACATATAAAATCATGTTTAAAGCACTTAGAACAGTTGGGAGATACTTTATGTTAATGGGGCGAACGTTCGCGCGCCCCGAACGTATGCGTATGTTCTTCCGGCAATACCTCAGCGAGATGTCGAAATTGGGTGTAGACTCCATCGGCATCGTATTACTGATTTCGCTATTCATTGGCGCGGTTATCACCATACAGATAAAACTCAATATCGAAAGCCCTTGGATGCCACGCTGGACCGTAGGCTATGTCACTCGTGAAATCCTGTTGCTGGAGTTCTCCTCGTCCATTATGTGTCTGATTTTGGCGGGAAAGGTAGGATCCAACATTGCTTCCGAATTGGGCACTATGCGAGTCACCCAACAGATTGACGCCTTGGAGATAATGGGGGTCAATTCGGCTTGTTACCTCATCTTGCCCAAAATTATGGCTATGGTGACTATAATTCCTATTCTGGTTATATTCAGCATCTTTGCCGGCATCATTGGTGCGTATTGCACGTGTTGGTTTGGCGGCATTATGACGGCCACCGACTTGGAGTATGGCTTGCAATATTGGTTTGTGGAGTGGTACATTTGGTGTGGCATCATCAAATCACTTTTCTTCGCCTTCATCATAGCCAGCGTGTCGGCTTTCTTCGGCTATACCGTAGAAGGAGGTTCTATCGAGGTCGGAAAGGCTTCTACCGATTCGGTGGTGACCAGCAGTGTGCTCATCCTTTTTGCCGATTTGGTGCTGACGCAGTTATTAATGGGATAATAATTGAAGAATGAAGAATCGCTCTTCGTGCAAAATGAAGAATCGCACCTTGAGGATTAGTTTCATTCTTTATTCATCATTCATCATTCTTCATTTATGATTATATGATAGAACTGAAAGGACTTTATAAATCATTCGACGGAAAAGAAGTGCTGACGGATATCAGCTCCACGTTCGATAACGGAAAGACGAACCTCATCATCGGTCAAAGCGGTTCGGGAAAGACGGTATTGATGAAATGCATCGTGGGATTGCTTACTCCCGAACGGGGTGAATTGCTCTATGACGGGCGAGACTTTCTTGCTATGGACAAACGGGAAAAGAAAGCTTTGCGTCGCGAGATGGGTATGATATTCCAAAGTGCAGCTCTCTTTGATTCTATGACCGTATTGGAGAACGTTATGTTTCCCCTCAATATGTTCAGCAATGACACATTTCGCGATCGTCAACGGCGTGCACAGTTCTGTCTCGACCGTGTCAACCTCACTGATGCGGGAGGCAAATATCCGGGTGAGATAAGCGGAGGTATGCAGAAGCGTGTGGCCATAGCCCGTGCCATTGCCTTGAATCCGCAATACCTTTTCTGCGATGAGCCCAATTCCGGTTTGGATCCCAAAACCTCGCTTGTCATTGACGAACTGATACAGGACATCACACGGGAATATAATATGACCACTCTCATCAATACGCACGATATGAACTCCGTGATGGGCATTGGTGAGAAAATCATATTCATCTACCAGGGGCATAAGGAGTGGGAAGGCACCAAAGATGACATTTATACCTCCACCAATCAAAAATTGAATGATTTTATTTTCGCTTCCGACCTGTTCCGCAAGGTCAAGGAAGTGGAGATACAGAATATCGAAGGCTGAAAAGGGAATTTAGCGAAGAGGAGTCTCGGAAGAACACATTATCTGCGCATTTGTCGGATGCCAAAAAAGCGGTTCATCTGCTTTTGGAAAGAGGATAATCCTCCATGCCGGAGAGGATGCTCCTCTCTTGTACGTTACCTCTTGCGATGTCATGGGCTACTTTACCAAGTGTCACGGGCTGCCTTTTCGTGCCCTCCTGCCGTTTCCCCTTTTATATATATAATATGGTGTACCCGTATTCCTCCCCCTTCCACCCCGTGCGGGAATCTCCCTGCAAAACCGCATTGAAAACCAGCGTTTTAAGAAAAAGTTCAAGTAAAACCTCGAAAAAAGTCCTTGCAAAGTTTGCGGTTAAGGAAAAAGGCCGTACTTTTGCACCCGCTTTCGGGAACGGAAGCGGCGCTCCTTGGGAAGTTTTGAAAAAAAACTTGCCGGAAAATTTGGAGGCAAAGCGGGAAAGTCCTTATCTTTGCATCCGCTTT
>CALUIQ010000225.1 GCA_944320735.1 uncultured Bacteroides sp.
TTTACATCGAATTTGGTTCCTGTCACTTCCACGTTTACTCCGCCAAGTTCTACTCTGAAAGGAGCGGTTTTCATCTTGGCCACCTCAAAATAGCCTTCTCCTTCCAACCGGACCGTGCGATTGAACAGACCAAACTTTTGGGGGTATTTTAGCTTGGTGCCCGAGTTAAGTGTGACCCTCGTGCCGTCTTGCAACATCACTTGCATCTGCTCTCCGTAGGGTACGTACACTTCTTGGTATTCAGTTTCAGAAAATACGCCGGCACGTTCCGCCAAGAAAGTGGTAAACGTGCCTAAAAATAGAAAAGGTATCAGTGCGGCGGCTATCCACCATTTACGGTTGAGGTGTTTTCTCTTTGATTGTTTTATCCCACTGAGGAAGCGGTTTTCCATTCGTTGTTCCGGAACGGTATGATCCAACCACGACAAAGCTTCCTCTTCTGTCAGGTTTTTCATCTCCTCGGACATATAGCCGGACAGGTATTCGTTCCCTTCCTTGCTACTGAACCATTCCGCTACCAGGCGGGCTTCTTCGGGGGTGGCTTTGTCATCCAAAACTTTCTTTATCGTGTTTCTGTCCAATTTCATCTGTGATTCGTTTTTAGTGTTGTTCAACCTATTCCTAAGAATATCGCTAGGTTCATCCCCATAGCTACAAATTCCCGGCGGAGCATCTTGATGGCTTGCGTGTAGTGGGACTTCACGGTGTCCACCGTCAGATGCATCCGTTCGGCGATTTCCTGATTAGACAATCCTTTCCTTAGTTTCAAGTTGCAAATGGTGGACTTCTGCGAAGGCAGTTTGTTGATGGCCCGCATCAATTGGACACGCAGTTCTCGCTCTTCGTAAAATTGTAAGAAACTCTCATCGGCTTCTTCCGTCTCTTGCGCCAACTCATAGTTTTTCTCGTACACGATGGTGCGGTGACGCAACTCGTTCAAGACATAGTGGCGCAAGATGGTGTAAATCAAGCTACGTATCCCGTTACGGAAATTCAGTCGTTTCCGCTCTTCCCAAAGTCGCATAAATGTGTGTTGCACAGCGTCTTCAGCCTCTTCCTCTGACTTGAGGTAGCGGTAGGCGATGGCATAGAGCAGACGATTGTACTGGGTAAACGCTTTGGCAAACGCTTCTTCGTTTCCTTTCTGCAGTTCCATACATAGCTGGGCGTCAAAATCTACATAAATACTCATACTTTTGATGTGATTTTCATGATACAAGTTAACGGAATAACCGTTAAACAAAAACAAATGTATCAAAAAGGGTTTGAATACGCCGCTATGTATGGTGGAAAAATCAACGTAACGGATTACGTAAAAAATGCTTTCATTCTATTTGTAAAGATAGAACATGCGTTGCATTATATTCCACTTTTCGTCCGATGTGGCTCCTTCTTTGCATACCTGAAACATAGCCATATAGTTTTCCCACTCGGCTTGTCGGGGCAGTGTGGCCAGACGTTTCATAGCCGTGTCCCAGTCGAAGTCGAGCGGGGTCTCTACAATCATGAAGAGGCGGTTGCCCAAGATGTAAATTTCCATTTCCAATATGCCGACTTCACGTATGCCGGCTCTGATTTCGGGCCATGCTTCCGATTCGCTATGCCGCTTGATGTATTCGGCAATTAGTTCCGGGTCGTCTTTCAAATCCATGGTCTGGCAATATCTTTTTACCGGAACATGATACTCTTGTACTTTGTAACCTTCTGTTTTCATAATCGAATTTTTTTAATAAGTTATTCATAGTTATAAATGATAATTTATCGGGCTGTGCTGTGTATTCAATAGACCACAGATGACACAGATAAGGCAGATTTACACAGATTTTAAAAGGCTTCGCCACAGAAAAAAATAAAAAACTGTGGTCATCTCGTCTAATCTGTGTCATCTGTGGTCCATTGTAAACACACAGTTAAATTCCCATTTATCAGTCTTCATTTCTTATATAGCTAACACATCATTGGCGGAAGAGTATGAGTGCATAAGAGTTAAAATAACGCAAAAATGAATGCGTCATATTCTTCTTAGTTGACTCCGGATGACCCATACGTTGAGGGCAGACACCCCAACCGCCAAGGCAAATCCCACTCCGACACAAGGTATGATCGATGGGTCGGAAAGTTGCGGGAGGAACTTATGTAGAAAGCCCAAATAAGTATGACGCAACAAGGCTACGCACCCTACAGCAAGCAGCCATACACCGAGGTTGAGCACGGTGCTGAGCAGGCAATAGGGCATACCCACTTGTGCCGGCGTATAGCCGATGAGCAGGAGATTATGCAGTTTCTCGCTGTTTTTCTGTAGAAGCAAGAAGATACTGAGCGTCAGGATATAGAGTGCCAACAGGCTGATGACTAAGCCTATGGCGATAACGACGCCTGTGACAAGGCGTAGGAAGTAAGTGGCTTTCCCGGCATCGAGAGCATCGCCTTCGGTTTCGTAGCCTTTGTCTTCCAAATAGCGGTTGATGGCGGGGTCAGTAGGATTGCGGACTTCTATAACCAACCTGGAGGGCTGGGGCTGTTTGCCGGGAGCATAGCGGGCGTTGGCCCAGTCCATAAATGCTTGAGGAACAAGAATGGTATTCAATCGGTTGGAGAATCCGATGATTTGCCCTTTGAACACTTCGTTAAGTCCGTTACCGCTCAGGCGGATGTTCATTTGGACAAGATTCATCAAACCCTCGGACAATTTGGGAAGGTTGCGGCTTTGGGCAAAACCGAAGTTATAGAGGTTGAGGTAATTGCGTGGGATGACAATGGGGATGATGTGGCTTCCGGGGTCGAACCGCCAACGGTCGAGGGAAGTGTCCATATAATTGTCCGGTACGGATTCGAAGAACATTTCCGTAGCGAGCCGGATGCCTGCCTGTTCCATCCCCAATCCGGCAGAGACGTTGAACAACGAGGGAGTAAAGGCACCCACGCTTTGCGTGAAGGGCTGACTGCGCAAGTCTTCGATGGCTTGGGCGGAGAAGGTGTCGCTTTTCCCCGTAAGGCTTCCTAAGGTGCTGACTTTGCGGGTGATGACAATGTAGTCTTTCTTCAGGAAACTGTTGCTTTCCGTGAAGACAGGGGCTACATCCCGATAAAACTGAATGCCGAGTAACACGATGGTCATGCCGAAAAGGCTGGCCAAGAAGAAGCCGCAAAGTTGTGCTCCACTGATGTGGCAGCGTAATAATTTCCAAATAAGTCTGTTCATAGTTTCAGCTTGCTGTGATAGTCTATTTGAAGATGTTTTCCGATAGAGGTAACAAGGATGCCCGCTTCTTGCCGGACGGCCTCTTCGGTGAGCAGGTTTGCCATGACAGCAGCGTTGGTTTCGTCCAAGTGGCTGACCGGTTCGTCTAAAAGGATGAAATCCATCGGTTGACACAAACTACGGACAAAGGCTACACGTTGCTGCTGGCCGAAGGAGAGCTTGCCGACAGGTTCATTGGCTTTGTCGGCGATGTCTAAGGCATCGAACAGGTTAAGCACTTCTTTCTTCTTTTTGAAACCCGTCAGACGGTTCTTGAGCATCACGTTTTCGAGTGCCGTCAGTTCGGGGAAGAGACGCAATTCCTGAAAGAGAAGGCTGAGCGAGTGGCGGTGCAGGCGTGTCCAGTCAGGACGGCGCAGAGAACGGATGTTTTGTCCGTCGAAGCAGATGATGCCTTGGTAGTCGTTCCGATAACCGTACAAGTAACTGCAAAGCGAAGACTTGCCTGTGCCCGATGCGGCTTCAATCAGGTAATGCTTCCCTTTTTCGAAAACAAGGTCTTGGTGCCAAACGTCGGAAATCAAATCGTTACGGTCGGCAAACACTTGGGGAAGTGTCTGCCGTAGATGAATGGTGTCCATGGTGCGTGAGGTGAAAATTTAAATACCCACAAATGTTTTGATAAAATCCATCAGCTGTTTCAGTGAGTTGGTATCTTTATCTTTCAGTACCAAGGACATCTTGCCATATTCCAAGTCGGCTCCGATGCTTACATAGCTGATGTTTTGAGCCATCTTTATGTAGGTTTGGCGTTCGGGACTTAAGAATCCGGTGGCCATTCGTACAAGGGGCAAGTCGAACAAGGCTTTGGCGTTGGCTATGAAAACGACGTGTTGTCCTTTCAGGTCATCGGCATAGTCCGCTTCCAGTACGGAAGGAGTCGCTTGTTGGGCAATTCGGTCGTATTCGAACTGGTCGTTGGTGAGGAACAAGTCCGTGCCGCGTAGGCCGATGTACAGACTTATCCGGTCTAGTCGCAGTTGGTAGTCGCCATTCTCCAAACGTTTCATTGGCAGCTGATTGGT
>CALUIQ010000226.1 GCA_944320735.1 uncultured Bacteroides sp.
GCGCAAGATGAACAAGCGTGACGGCTATTGCATCGCCAGCCTGACGTGGGTGTTGTTTACCGTGTTTGGCATGTTGCCGTTCTATTTTAGCGGAAGTGTGGATAGCGTAGCCAATGCTTTCTTTGAAACCATGTCCGGCTTTACCACTACGGGAGCTACTATCATGGACAATATCGATAGCCAGTCGCACGGCATATTGTTTTGGCGGAGTCTGACCAACTTGATAGGTGGTTTGGGAATAGTCAGTTTCGCATTGGTCATCCTTCCTATCTTCAACGAAGGAAATCTGCAATTGTTTTCGGCAGAAGCTACCGGAGTGACACAGAGCAAACTGCATCCCAAAATCAGCATCATGGTGAAACAAATTTGGGGAGTCTATCTGGCGCTTACACTCTTGGTCGCCGTTCTGCTTCGGGTGGGTGGTATGAATTGGTTTGATGCCGTCTGCCATTCGTTCGCCACTACAGCTACCGGCGGTTATTCTACCAAACAAGCCAGTGTGGCTTATTGGAATTCGCCTTTCATCGAGTATGTCATCGCTATTTTCATGATGATGGGCAGTCTTAACTTCAGTCTCATATTCCTGGCCGTCAGAGGAAAGGTTTCCAAGATACTGCATGACGAAGAGACACGTTGGTTCCTTTGGTCTGTCCTCATCCTTACGACGGTTTGTGCAGTCGCTTTGGTGATATGCAACGGTTATGGCACGGAAGAGGCGTTCCGCAAGGCGTTGTTCCAAGTAACCACGGTGCATTCCTCCTGTGGACTTTCTACCGAAGATTATACCTCGTGGCCTCCTTTTACGTGGGTGCTATTGCTGTTTGCCATGCTTGCCGGTGGGTGTACAGGCTCTACTGCCGGTGGAATCAAGGCCACGCGTCTGCAGATGATGGCCAAGGGCATCCGGAGTATCTTCCGTCGTTTGCTTCATCCTAACGCCATCTTGCCGGTACGCATCAACGGACAAACCATCGCGTCCAACATCGTGTTGGCTGTCGCTTTCTTCGTCATCCTTTATCTGACACTGATTCTCGTAGGATGGCTTGTGTTGATGATGCTGGGAGTCAGTTTTGTCGATTCGCTGGGCGTAGTTGTATCCAGTATAGGTAATACCGGCGTCGCTTTCGGTCATTACAGTCCTGCCTACTCTTGGAATGCCCTTCCTGATGTCGCCAAGTGGATTCTGTCCTTTCTGATGCTGGTAGGACGATTGGAAATGTACTGCGTGCTGCTGCTTTTTTATCCCAGCTTTTGGAAAAATCGGTAAGCGGTAGCACAAATGTGGTTTTATGCTTTCTGAAGTGCGTCAATCAGCGAAGTGATGTTGGCGGTAAACAGGCGGACGGATACTGCCAGTAGGATGATGCCGAAAAACTTGCGGATGATGTAGATGCCCCCTTTCCCCAAGAAACGTTCGATGCGTCCCGTCATGCTGACCACAATGTAGACCCAAATCATATTCAGCACCAAAGCTATGATGATGTTGATGCTGGCATATTCCGCACGCAGGGTAAGCAGGGTCGTGAAAGCCCCTGCTCCGGCCAGCAACGGAAAAACCAACGGTACTAATGTGGCCTCCTTGATGGGACCTTGGTTCTTGAATATTTCAATGTCGAGAATCATTTCGAGCGCCATCAGGAAAATGACTACCGCACCGGCTATGGCAAACGATTCAATGTCGACATGGAATAATTGGAGCATCCAGTCGCCTGCATAGAAGAAGCCCAGTAGCAGGGCAAACGATATGAGTGTGGCTTTTAAAGCGTTTACATCCTTACCTTTTTCCTTCAGGTTGATAATGATAGGTATGGCTCCAATGATATCGATGACTGCGAAAAGCACGATAAAGGCACTAATCATTTGCTGAAAATTGAAAGTTGATAACATATTTCTGTCCTCCTTTTATTGCTCAGACAAAGGTACTAAAAGTATTTGGGGGAGAAAAAGTTTTTCTCAAATAACTGAATGTATTGGGCGGTATATATGGAAAAAACAAGGCTAATATTTGATAAATTCAACCGGCTTACTTATCTTTGTCCTTAAGTCTTGTACATATTTCAAAGTAAAGCATATATTAACAAAAGACATAGAAATGATACATATTGAAAGAAGAATCGCCTTGGTGGTAATGGCTTGCCTGCTCAGCTTGCCGGGGTTGTCACAACTGCCTTTGTTTCCTACTCCGGCCGAAGTCCGGATGGCGCAAGGGCATTTTACCGTAGGTAGGGAACTACAAGTGAGCAGCAACGGAGGATATGCCGGGAAACTGGCCGGGATATTGAGTGAAGAACTAAAAGCAATGGACGGTGATGCTTCTTCGTCGGGACAAGTGTATCTGGAACTGGACGAACGGGCTGCCCTGCCGGACGAAGGTTATGTGCTGGAGGTAACTCCTGCGAAGGTCGTCTTGAAAGCATCGTCGGAAGCCGGGCTTTTTTATGCGAAAGAGACTTTCCTGCAATTAGCGGAGGCGACAGACGGGAAAGTCCGATGTTGCAGGATTGAGGATGCGCCGCGATATGCTTGGCGGGGATTTATGCTTGACGAGAGCCGGCACTTTTTCGGAAAGGAGAAAGTGAAGCAGTATCTTGACATTATGGCTTCGCTTAAGATGAACGTTTTCCACTGGCATCTTACCGACGAACCGGGCTGGCGGATAGAAATCAAGAAGTACCCGAAGCTGACCGCAGAGGGAGCTGTGGGCAATTGGCACGACCCGAAAGCACCGGCTCAATTCTATACGCAGGACGATATACGTGAGATTGTGGCCTATGCCGCCGAACGCCATATTATGATTCTCCCCGAATTCGATATGCCTGGGCACGCCACTGCCGCGTGCCGCCTCTATCCTGAAGTGTCCGGCGGCGGGGAAGGGAAATGGGAAGGCTTTACTTTCCATCCCTGCAAGGAAGAGACTTTTGAGTTTATCAGCAATATCTTCGATGAGATTATTTCCCTCTTCCCCTCGCCCTACATCCACGTAGGCGGCGATGAAGTACATTTTGGTAACCAAAGTTGGTACACCGACCCCGAAATCCAGCAATTCATCAAGGATAAGAACTTGGGTAACGAAGTGGGGTTGGAGCATTATTTCATCCGGCGGATAAACGATATGTTGGCCGCGAAGGGGAAGATTATGATTGGTTGGGACGAAATAGTCGATGCAGGCGTTTCGCCCGACAAGTCTGTGGTGATGTGGTGGCGTCACGACAAAAAATATCAGTTGGTGAAGGCTTTGGAGAATGGTTACAAGGTCATTATGACCCCACGTAGGCCGCTGTATGCCGATTTTGTGCAATATGGGCAGCACCGGGTAGGACGTACTTGGGGCGGTTATAATCCGATAGAGGACGTTTACCGTTTTCCGGAGTCGATTATACACTTGGCACAAGGGTACGAAGAACAGATTATGGGGCTTCAATTCAGTCTGTGGACCGAGCGTGTGGCCGATGCAAAACGGCTCGACTTTATGGCCTTTCCCCGCTTGGCTGCTGTGGCCGAGTCTGCATGGACGTTGGCCAAAAGGAAGGAATACAGCCTGTTTATGCAGAAATTGCCTAAGTTCTTGGAAACGCTTGATGAGTTGGGCATTTACTATTTCAACCCCTTCTGTCCGGATTCTACCCCCGAACCCGATGCGCCAGACAAGGAAGATGTGTTGAAGAACGGTTGATTCTTCTGCAAGACCGTATGAACCGTCCGTGCTATTTGTTTTTCAAGGGGCTGGCTGAAAACGACAGGCCGTACATCGTATAAGGTGAAAAAGCTCTTGTTGCTGCTAAAAAGAAGCCAATCCTATGGCTAATATTTATAATAAGCCTAACGCCTCACGGCTGTTTTTGGTCTAAAGAGAAATTATCACCTACGCATTCTTCAGAAGAATTAGATTTTGTCTCAATGGTTGTTGCAACGTTGTTTCAATGGTCAATGCAACACTGTTTCGATGGCTGTTGCAACGTTGTTTCAATGGTCAATGCAACGCTGTTTCAATGGCAGATGCAACACTGTTTCAATAACCAATGCAATGATTGCAAAATATGCATTCTACGAATTTCTTTCTATTGATTTGAATCTAAATTCTTTAGACATGGCTTAAAACTTATAATGACTCGATTTCTTCAGTGGTCAACCCCGTTGTTTTAGCGATTATCTCTGTGGACACACCTGCCGCTTTCAAATCGTGCGCGATTTTAATGCGTTCTTCCGCTCTCCCTTTTTCCATCCCTTTTTCCATCCCTTTTTCAAATCCTTCCCGGATATTAAACTCCCGCACGGCGAGATTGTCACGATACACCTTGAGGCTTTCGTCATACCGCATACGCTCCTCCTTGGTAAGGGAAGCTATGTCCACTATCTCTTCCAGTCTTTGGAAAACGGCGCTGCGCGCCTTGAATGGCAGTCTTTGTAAAGTTTCCATATTCTTCAGTACATAAATCCAACGTTCAAAATCATTCTCGCAATCGTCTTCCTCCTTGGTAAAGGCGGGAAGCTCTATAAAGATGTAACGCATCTTGTCGGTAAAGAGCTCGTGCGTGTCACGGTCGGCAAGTACGATGTCGGTGCGCAGTTTGTGCGCACTTCCTTTCAACTCAAAGTTCATAAAGAACACACCGTAAACAGATAGATGAATCTAGCCATAACTGTTATCTGTTTCTTTATGATGCAAATATAGAAACAACTTGTGAACTGTACAACTTTAGTGGGATAAGAATGGTGGCGAATCCCAAACTAAACGGGCTGCCCCGTTTCCAGAAGCAGCCCGTAGTAAATCCTAACTTACGCTTTGCTCTTCTTCTTGAAAAACACTTCGGGGTACTTCATCACTTGGTAGATGCCTAAGATTGCTACTCCTACTCCTATTACTGCTAAAAAATAAACCAATCCCATAACTAATCCTCCTTTGTTTTAATAGTTTTATAAAAAACAAAAGCTACTATACAGCATAGTGCAAATACAATAGTTCCACATATATAGATCCACACTTTATTTATTTCTTCAGCCATGAAACCCGCTAAAAAAACACCTCCAAACACCAGCTTAGCAAGATCTAATAAAAAATCAGCAATTTTTTCTTTGATATTCATGTCTCATACTTTTATGTGTACAAAGATATAGTATATTTTTCCTTTGACAAAGTTTCATACGGTTTATTTATCAAAACGGGCTGCCCCGTTTCCGGAAGCAGCCCGTTTATCTGTATTATGAAAAACAACGTGGTTAGTACCAGCGCGGGTCGCCGACTTGATAGTAAATCAAATCTTCGTGGCTCAACGTAAAGTCTCCTTCTGCTGCGTTAGCATAACCAGGATCAAATGTATAACCTTCGGCATCGAACAACAAATCTTTACCCTCTGCTAAGCCATCATTTGAAATTAGATTCTTAGTATTAAAATAGTTGTTATTGCTAAATACTGTTTCAGGATCGGTATTGCTGCTATCCGTAAATCCTCTGCCAGGCTCTGTGTTGGAAACAATGTTATTCGTAAATGTTACTTTGTTCCCTTTGAAGCGGATGTAGAAGAGTCGACGGCTGCTACTATTGCTTACACCGTCTATTGTACAATGATCTACTAAAATCGTTGGCGTTGCACCGGGGAAGTTGCTGGATTTATCATCATAACGGATAAAATCACGCTCAGCACAGCTATTCCATATCGTGCTATTCGTCAGATTGATAGTCTTGATATAGCCGGCGCGACAGTCAAACATATCACCTCCGCTGCATACAATATCGTGGATAAGACAATTGTCTATGTTGATGCTTTCTATCGTAGAAGCCTTGCTCACATAGTAGAAACCTTTTTCGTAATTTCTAATTTCACTATCTTCAATTGTCAATGTGCCATAAGTGACGGCGTCTACAAAGTCAAAGGCTTGTCCTCCGTCAGAAGTGCTACCGTCCATAATTAAACTTGAAAGAGTCAAATCTTTAACACCTTCTCCGAGTTTGATTCGGCCATTGATTGTTGCCTGGCGGCTTGGCTTATAGGAAATCAACGTGACAGAGTTGTCTAATTCATAATCACCAATATTGAATTCGCTCTGCGGTAAGACGAAAATCTCACCTTCCGTAGAATTATCCAACAATGAAACCAAATCAGCTCCTGCTTCTACCACAGTTTTACCTTCCAAGTTCAAACCAGATGTGACATTCTGTGTGCCACAAGTCTTTTCTCCATTCTTCAGCCTGAATGTATAATCGGTCTCAGGAGCTAAGCCTGTAACTGTCGCTACGCCATTGGCTATTTCCTCGGCACTCAATTGATAATCTCCACTTTCTATTTGAGGAGAAATCGTAATGTGGGTAACACTTATACCGGCCGGCCAGCGTAAGGTAACTTCTGTAGATTCAATATCATCGTCAGATACTTCCATAAACAATTGTTCCGGTTCTGTCTTGACATAAACACTGCTCCAGGTGGATGTCTTGGAAGAGTCTTCGCCCACGGCTTGCACGCGCAATGAAGTCTTTGTGTCGCCTTCCAAATCTTCAATAGTGTAAGGCAACTGATCGGCAGTAATACCTGTCAAGCTGACTACAGGCTCGCCTTCAAAGGTCAGGCTGTCGTTGGCAAAGACTTCTATGTTATAACTGGTGGCACCTTGGCTGGGTGTCCATGTCAGGCGGACATCAGTAAGATTCAGCACTCTTGCTTCCAAATTGATGGGAGCAAAGTAGCGGCTATATTCGATGCTTGTGATTTCCTCGCTTTGGTCTTCGCAAGCAACAGTGGTCAGGGCTGCAATGGCAAGCCCTAACACGTATGTATATTTTTTCAACTTTTTCATAATGTCGCTATTTAATCATTAGTTAACATTCCGTTGCTTGTATCAATGAAAATTTGCCAAATCGGCCAAAATTGATTCTCATTTGGATTGTTCACATAAAGTACATCAATCATAGAATCTTCCAAATTACTTGTACTAAGCCACGTCTTACTCGAATACCCTTGATTCAATAAGGTTTCACCTACCTCATCTGTATCGCCATAATTCAAACCATAAATAATAAGTATATCTGTCATTCCATCAATAGTCTCTACAGAAGTGTAAGCACCTGCAGGCATTGTAGACAAAATACCGCTTGCTTCATTTTCGTTTACACAAGTTTGTAAATAATAAACCTTTTCGGGTAGGCCTGCGTACTTTCCTTCACGGCGTGTCAATTGTTTCATTTTTGCTTTAGCTTCATCCAACTTTTCCTTCAACAAATTCCAACGTATCAAGTCAGCTTTTCTCAGTGACTCTCCCGCAAATTCCAAAGCTCGTTGTTCCACAATAGCGTCAAAGAATGCTTCTTTGCTCGCAGTTGCCGCAGCCATGTAAGTAGAAACCTTATTGGCAGGAAGCGCACGATCCAGAACCGCCTTCATATATTGTGCGGCACCAGAGGGACCTTCCAACTCATTAATTGCCTCAGCAGCCATCAAATAGACATCTGCCAAACGCATATATTGCCAGTTCACACCATCATCATTGGTAGAAGTCACGATACGGTTCATCCATTCATAGCGCAGTTTACCAAAGTTCCAACGCTTTGAGTCTGCCACTTCCTGCGCACTACGACCGTTCGTCAAAGTCTTTGACCAGTCAAAAGGAGCGCAAGTGATGTTGCGACGTACATCGTCCACATCATAATCATAGAACAATGAAGGAAGCGGGCCATTCACACCGCCTCGTGCCTGTTGGGTGTATTGGTCAGTTGTCTGATGTCTTACCCCCAACGTGTACAGTACACGACCACGGCCCTCGGAGAACGGTATCTCCCAAATAGATTCACCACCTGCAACAACCACGTCTTTACACAAGTTCGTAAAATTGTCCTTGAAAGCCATGGTGGACAAGTCGGGATATTGAGCGATAACATCCAAACATTCGTCACGGGCAATGGTGTACATGGCTGTACGGTCCAGTTCGGGGTCGTTACTCAAACGGATGCCATCGGCACGCTGACTATAGCCACCGGCATACAGAGCGATACGGGCACGAAGACCTTTTACGAACGCTTTGCTGACACGTTCCACGCTTTGAGTAATGGTTGAAGCATTTGGCCAATAAACATAACCCTCGGCTTCTTCCAAATCAGCCAGCAACTGCTTGTAGATTTCATCACGATCCGTACGAGGTAAATACATAGTTTCGGAAGTGATTGGTTCAAAACGCGCCGGGACATCTCCCCATCCTTTAATTAAGTCGAGGTAAATAACGGCTCGCAATGTCAAAGCTTCACCCAACAACTGTGCCATATCCGGATTGTTTTCAATATCACCATAGGTACGAATACCATCAATCGCCATATTGGCACGTTCAATGCCTTCGTAGAATTTGGCGTACGCATTATTATCCGTATTCATCTGTCCATTGGACGGTTGAGCATTATAAGTAGCCAAGTCATACTTGTCTCCATCTCTGACACCATTGGCATCCAAGCCGTTAATCCATTCTACATCCGTGTTAATGCCGTAGTAAGGCAAAAAACGTCCGCGGTAAGAGTTGGTTTCACCAAAAGATTGATGAATAGCCATTACAACAGTCTCAGCCATGGAATACTGGGAATAGATGAGTGAAGCGTCCATGGTCGACTGCGAAGGCGCTTCCATATCGCAGGAGGTGATACCGCCCGCCAGCGATAATGCCAATAGAGGTATATAAACTATTTTTTTCATATTGTCTTTGTTTTTAGCTGGTTTAGAAATTCAAGTTAACACCGATTACAAACTGACGGCTCTTGGGATAAGCGGAGTAGTCCACACCCGGAGTCAAGTTCGTTTGCAAAGCCATAGAAACTTCGGGGTCGAAACCGGAGTAACCTGTAATACAGAATACGTTATAAGCCGTTACATAGAAACGCAAGTTCTGGATGTGCGCCTTCGTAGTCAGCGACTTCGGCAAAGTATATCCCAAAGTCAAGGTATTCAAACGCAGGAACGAACCGTCTTCAACCGCCCAATCACTGAATACCATGCGTTGGGTCATAGGCGACCACATAGTTGTATTGGCATTCATAGCAGCCAACTGTTCGGGGTCGTTACAGATAGTACCGTCCGGATTCAAGTTAGTCCAACGCTTGCCATCCGCCATTTCTGTAATCATGTTACGGTACTGATACTTACTGGTCATGGTGTACTCAATCTTATTGGCATTATAGATATCGTTACCGATGCTAAAGTTAAAGTTGGCACTCAAATCAAAGCCATAGGCGCGTGCGTTGATGCCAAAACCACCTGTAGCTACCGGATTGGCATCACCTATGATTTCACGGTCATCGTAACTTGCATCAACTATTCCGTCACCATTTAAATCTTTCAGCTTCATCATACCCGGGCGCAGTGTTCCAACCACAGCGGAACAATCCGTAACGTCATCTCTCAAAATCCAGCTTTCCGCAGCTGCATCATAGCCCACGAAGTCACTTACTTCATACCGACCATCTGAACGGTATCCTCTCATCTGACCAACTGAACCTCCCTTAGCAATCCAAAAGTCTTGTCCAATTTCAGTAGAAGCCCATTGAGTGTCCTGTCCGAAGTCCTGCATGATACCCAAGTCCTTGATTTCATTCTTGTTGAAACCGATATTGGCATTCAGACTCAAGCCCCAATTCTTCTTGTTGACAATGGTCCAGTTGATAGTAGCCTCAATACCTTTATTCTGTGTTTCACCCATATTGCGGTATTGCGTATCATAACCTGTACCGCTTACAGGGAATTCAATCAGCAAGTCTTTGGTCGTGTTCAAATAAGCTTCGATAGTACCGTTCAACTTACCGCCAAATAAAGTGAAGTCCAAGCCAAGGTTACGAGTTATCGTCGTTTCCCACTTCAAATCCGGATTGGCCATCGTCTTGCTGGGTGCCCAGTAATTGTTGAAGCCGTTAATCCATGTGGTTGAGTTACTGTTGTACACTTGCACCAACTGCCCCGACGGGATGT
Organism: uncultured Bacteroides sp.; assembly: GCA_944320735.1. Lineage (GTDB taxonomy): Bacteria > Bacteroidota > Bacteroidia > Bacteroidales > Bacteroidaceae > Bacteroides. Next base: position 9,933 of record CALUIQ010000226.1, read on the forward strand.
TGTTGTTACCAGCAGTACCGTAGCTGAAACGCAGTTTCAAATCGTCCAACCAGTTCTTGGTACCTTCCATAAAAGACTCGGAAGAGATACGCCATGCAACGGCTGCGGAAGGGAAGAAGCCCCAACGGTTGTCTGCAGAGAACTTAGAGGAAGCATCCGCACGGAACGTAGCACTAACCAAGTACTTACTCTTATAATCGTAATTCAGACGTCCAAAGTATGACATCAATTTATCATCCGGATCCAATGTGTTTTGGATATTGTATGGAGACGTGCCGCTTAAGTTGGTCAATCTCCAAGCCTCTGAAGACGAAATCCAATCGGGGAATCCGTGAACTTCGTTCTGCAATTCGTTCTCTTTAGTGATAATCCATTCGTGACCTACCAATAAGTTCATATTGTGGTCTTCGTTATTGAACAACTTGGCAAAGTCGTAGTTAATGGTATTCGTATTACGGAAGCGATGACGGAACTGGTTTGTCAAACGGATAGCAGGATGTCCCGCATTAGCTCCAGTCGGGGTATTCTTAACGTAATAAGTAGTAGTACCCCAGAAACGCTGGTCGTTGTAGCGGTAATCGTCATAACCGAATTCTGTCTTAATCTTGAAGTTCTTAAATATTTCCCAACCGAAACTACCGTTCATATTCAGTTGTTTGCGTTCCTTCAGACGGTCGTTGTCATAAATAGCGGTCACCGGATGAAACAAGTTACCCAAATCATCGTCCGAACTACCGGCTGACTCATCCAAGTTAGCCAAAGGAATCGGTGTATAAATCACTGAATATTTAAGTCGTTTATCTGAATCATACGTACTGCTCGTCTCGTTGGCACCACCGCCGCGAACATCGGTTTCCGAATAGCGAACAGAGAAGTCGAGAGTGGTATTTTTGGTCGGCTTCGTGTTCAATTTCAAACTGAAGTTGTCACGTTTGTAGTTAGACCCTTCCATAATGGCCTTATCATTCATATGTGCGTAGCTGAATGAATAGCGGATGCGGTCTGTACCACCTGTGATGCTCAAGTTGTGGTTGAACGTATGTCCAGTACGGCCAAAAGTCAAATCTTGCCAGTCGTTATAGGGTATGTTTTTATACATATCCATATCTTCATATTTGCCGAAAAATTGTTCGTATGAAGTTATGTCGTCTTTTAGCATGGCCAACTCGTATTGCCACTTGGCATAGTCGTACGGGTCGAGTACATCCATAGTCTTGGCAATCTTCTTCCAGCTGTAATAAGCGTTGTAGTTCACGCTTACTTTGCCTTCCTTACCCGATTTGGTCGTTACCAAGATTACGCCGTTGGCACCACGCGAACCGTAGATGGCGGTAGAAGAAGCGTCCTTCAATACGGTCATATCCTCGATGTCCGAAGCAGGGATGTCGGAGATAGATTCTACCGGGAAACCGTCTACTATAAATAATGGTGTATTGTCACCCGTGATAGAACCGCCACCACGCACACGAATCTTCATTTCGGCGTCGGGCGAACCTTCCGTGGTGGTAATCTGTACACCGGCCATCTTACCAGTCAAGGCTTCCGTTGCTGAAGCTACAGGTACAGCAGCCAAAACTTCCGAGTTTACCGTAGCTACGGATCCGGTCAAATCTTTCTTCTTCACCGAACCGTAACCGATGACTACCACTTCTTCCAGTGCCTGTGAGTCATCTTCCAAAGTTACTTCAATGTTTGTTTTTCCGTTGAGTTCCACTTCTTGCGTCTTCATACCTACGTATGAAATCACCAAGGTGGAGCCTGTCGGAACAGAGAGGGAGAAATTGCCATCAATGTCGGTGATTGTGCCGACGCTGGAATTTCCTTTCAGTACTACGGAAGCACCAATTACGGTTTCTCCCGTCTTGTCTTTCACGGTACCCTTAACGGTTACATTCTGCGCTGATACGCCAAGCGATATCACAGCTACCAACAAGAACAGTAGCGTTCTGCGCATGGTCTTCATTTTGTTAGACATCCTTTGCATGTTATTAATTTAAGTAATACATATAATAATATTAGATTTTAGCGTGTGTGTCCGAACACACTGTTAATTCTCCAATGCAAATGTATCAGAATGTAAAAAGATAGGTGTGTAATATTTGTTTTTAGGGGGGTATTTTTTGTTTTCAATGAGTTTCAAGGGGCATTCGTTAGTCAAAAGTATGCTCTACAGCATATTCTGAATTGTTTTTCCACGTGTCTAAGCAGGTAAAATGGGAATTTAGCGGGGCTCCGCCCCGCTTGAATGAAGAATTAAGAATGAAGAACTAAGAATTTTAGTAATCAACTCCCCTCCTTCCAGAAGGAGGAGAGTTAACTTTCCATTCTTCAGGCACTCAATTCTTCATTCTTAATTCATCATTCTTCATTTCGGGACTTCGCCCCGATAAATTATCATTTAGCAGAATGAAATCCGGAATTATCAATCCGGAATGATTTATTTTTCGTACCTTTGCCCTATACACT
>CALUIQ010000227.1 GCA_944320735.1 uncultured Bacteroides sp.
ATAATATGAAATTGAACTTGAAGAACCCGATTGTCTTCTTTGACTTGGAGACAACGGGCACCAATATCAACAGCGACCGCATAGTGGAGATTTGTTATCTCAAGGTTTATCCCAATGGAAATGAATCGGCCAAGACTATGCGCATCAATCCCGGCATGCACATTCCCGAAGAGGCTTCGGCCGTGCATGGCATCCATGACGAAGACGTAGCCGACTGCCCCACCTTTAAGGAAGTGGCACGTAGCATTGCTAATGAGATTGAAGGTTGCGATTTGGCGGGGTTCAACTCCAACCGTTTTGACATCCCTTTGCTGGCCGAAGAATTCTTGCGTGCCGGGGTAGATATCGATTTGGCGCGTAGAAAGTTTGTGGACGTGCAAGTCATTTTTCATAAGATGGAGCAACGCACGCTTTCCGCCGCCTATAAATTCTATTGTGGAAAGAACTTGGAAGACGCGCATACGGCGGAAGCCGATACCCGTGCCACGTATGAGGTCTTGATGGCGCAGTTGGACCGTTATCCGGATTTGAAAAACGACATCGCCTTCTTGTCCGATTACTCCAGCTTTAACAAGAATGTGGATTTCGCGGGACGTATGGTGTATGACGATAAAGGCGTGGAGATATTCAACTTCGGCAAGTACAAAGGCCAGCCCGTCGTAGAGGTCCTGAAGCGCGACCCGGGGTATTACAGTTGGATATTGAACAGCGATTTTACGCTGAACACCAAGGCGATGTTGACCAAAATCCGCTTGCGCGAACTGACCCAGAAATAGAATGTGATAATGTGCTAATATATTGGCATATTAGCACATTGGCACATTAGCACATTGACACATTATCACATTGAATTTATGGCAAATGTATTGAAAGGAAAGAAAATCGTATTGGGTATAACGGGAAGCATTGCGGCCTATAAAGCCTGTTACCTCATCCGCGGATTGATAAAGCGCGGGGCGGAGGTGCAGGTGGTCATTACCCCGGCTGGCAAGGAATTCATTACGCCCATCACACTCTCCGCTCTTACCAGCAAGCCTGTTATCAGTGATTTTTTTGCCCAACGGGACGGAACGTGGCATAGCCATGTGGATTTGGGGTTGTGGGCCGATGCTATGTTGGTGGCACCCGCCACGGCGTCTACTATCGGCAAAATGGCCAATGGCATAGCAGACAATATGTTGGTCACTACCTACTTGTCGGCCAAAGCTCCCGTCTTTGTGGCTCCCGCTATGGACTTGGATATGTATGCCCATCCGTCTACTCAGCAAAACTTGGATAAGCTCCGCTCGTATGGAAACCACATCATCGAGCCGGGCACCGGAGAATTGGCCAGCCACTTGGTAGGCAAGGGACGTATGGAGGAACCGGAAAACATCATAAAGCATCTGGAGCGGTATTTTGCGTCCAAAGAAGGAGACTTGGCGGGGAAAACTATTCTTATTACCACCGGACCTACGTATGAAAAGATAGACCCTGTGCGTTTTATCGGAAACTACTCGTCAGGGAAAATGGGGTTTGCCTTGGCGGACGAGTGCGCGAGCCGTGGGGCAAAAGTCATTCTTGTGTCCGGCCCCGTGCTGCTTCAGACACGTTACCCTATGTACAGACGGGTGGATGTGGAGTCGGCAGAGGAAATGTTTCAGGCCGCTACCTCCGCTTTTCCCGAGACTGATGCCGCTATCTTGTGTGCGGCGGTGGCCGATTATACGCCGGCTTACGTGGCCGACGAGAAGATAAAGCGCGAGCAAACGGGAGATATGACTCTTTCCCTGAAGGCAACGCGGGACATTGCGGCTGCTTTGGGGGAACAAAAAGCCGGCTTTGTCGAAAGAAAGGTGTTGGTAGGTTTTGCCTTGGAAACCCAAAACGAACAGCAAAACGCCACGGATAAACTTAGGCGGAAGAATCTGGATTTCATCGTGCTGAACTCTTTGAATGACAAAGGAGCGGGATTTCGGTGCGATACCAACAAGATAACCATCATCGACGCTGAAGGCAGGACGGAGTATCCGTTGAAGCCTAAGACGGAAGTGGCGGGTGACATTGTGGACCGCTTGGTGGAAGTAATGAACAAGGTAAATTAAGTATTGTGCGGTATGTTGCGTTCACTATACATACAAAACTATGCGTTGATAGAGAAGCTGGACATCACCTTCGAGCGTGGGTTCTCGGTCATCACGGGTGAGACCGGTGCGGGTAAGTCTATCATCTTAGGTGCCATCGGCCTGTTGTTGGGGCAGCGTGCCGATGTCAAGGCCATCCGTCCCGGCGCATCGAAGTGTGTTATCGAAGCGCAATTCGACATTTCGGCTTACGGTATGCAAGCCTTCTTCGAGGAAAACGATTTGGAGTATGATGCCGAGTGTATTTTGCGGCGTGACGTCTATGCGTCCGGGAAAAGCCGGGCCTTCATCAATGACACGCCTGTCTCCTTGGCACAGATGAAAGAACTTGGGGAGCAGCTGATAGACGTCCACTCGCAACACCAAAACCTGTTGCTGAACACGGAAGGCTTCCAGCTGAACGTGCTCGACCTCTTGGCGCACGATGAGGCCGACCTCCAAACTTACCAGACTTTATATAAGGATTGGCGGCAGGCCGAGCGGGACTTGGAGAAGCTGAAAGCCGAAGCCGAGAAAAACCGGGAGGACGAAGACTATCTGCGCTTCCAGTTAGAGCAGCTGGAGGAGGCGCAACTTACTTCCGGCGAGCAGGACGAACTGGAAGAAGAAGCCGAAATGCTGGCTCACGCCGAGGACATCAAGGCGGGGCTCTATGAGGCCGGACAAACGCTGAATGCGGATGAAGGCGGTATGCTGGGGCTGTTGAGGGATTGTCAAAACAATATGTCCAATTTGCGCGAAGTGTATGCTCCTGCGGGTGAACTGGCCGAACGTTTGGATAGCGTCTATATCGAACTGAAGGACATTGCCCGTGAGATAGAGGATCGGGAAGAAACCATCGAGTTCAATCCCGAACGTCTGAACACGGTGAACGAACGCCTGAACTTGCTATATACTTTGGAGCAGAAACACCGGGTGGACACGGTGGACGAATTATTGGCCTTACAGGAGTCGTACGCCGCGAAGCTGGCGGGCATTACATCTTCCGATGAAGACATCGAACGCTTGCAGGAGCGGTGCGTGGACTTGTTCAAACAAGTGGAAGCGCAGGCCGGAGTCCTGACCGAAGCCCGTAAACGTGCAGCTCAGGAGGTGGAGCGTCAGATGGCTTCGCGCTTGATTCCTTTGGGAATGCCCAACGTGCGTTTCCAAGTTGAGATGGGGGTACGCAAAGAGCCGGGCATACACGGGATGGATACCGTGAACTTCCTGTTCTCGGCCAACAAAAACGGTGTGTTGCAAAACATCTCTTCGGTGGCGTCGGGAGGTGAGATAGCCCGTGTGATGCTGTCCGTCAAAGCAATGATAGCCGGAGCCGTGAAGTTGCCCACGATTGTGTTCGACGAGATAGACACCGGGGTCTCCGGTGAGATTGCCGACCGTATGGCCGACATTATGCAGGAGATGGGCGATAACGACCGGCAGGTCATCAGCATCACCCACTTGCCTCAGATAGCTGCCCGCGGACGGGTTCACTATAAGGTCTATAAACAAGATAACGAGAAAGAAACCAATAGCCACATACGCCGTCTGACGGACGAAGAGCGCGTGGAGGAAATAGCCCATATGCTGAGTGGTGCCACGCTGACAGATGCCGCACTCAACAATGCGCGGGCGTTATTGGGACATTGATGTATATATAATATGGTATAAAGAAAAATGGTAGAGAAGAGCGAACTTATTTTTGGCGTCCGTGCTGTCATAGAAGCCATTCAGGCAGGAAAGGACATCGACAAGATATTGGTGAAACGGGACATTCAGAGCGACTTGTCCAAAGAACTGTTTGCGGCTTTGAAGGGCACACAGATACCCGTCCAACGGGTGCCGGTGGAGCGTATCAATAAGATAACCCGCAAGAACCATCAAGGGGTGGTGGCTTTCGTGTCGGCCATTGCGTATCAGAAGACGGAGGACTTGGTTCCTTTTTTGTTCGAACAGGGAAAGAACCCTTTCTTCGTGATGCTCGACGGGGTGACCGATGTACGCAACTTTGGTGCCATAGCCCGTACGTGCGAGTGTGCAGGGGTGGATGCTGTGATTATTCCCTCGCGCAATAGCGTGTCGGTCAATGCCGATGCTGTAAAGACCTCCGCAGGTGCCTTGCATACCTTGCCCGTATGCCGTGAGGCGAATCTGAAAGACACGCTCCACTATCTGAAAGAAAGCGGCTTCCACATCGTAGGTGCTACGGAGAAGGGCGACTATGATTATGCCAAGGCCGATTATGGCGGCCCCTTGTGCATCATTATGGGAGCCGAAGACCGGGGCATCTCCTACGATAATTTGGCTTTGTGCGATGAGTGGGTGAAGATACCTATGCGGGGAACTATTGAGTCACTCAATGTGTCGGTGGCTGCGGGCGTGCTTATTTACGAAGCGATAAAACAAAGATAAATAAAGATACAATGAAGAAGAATATAGTTATAGTATTATTTTTGAGTCTGATTTGTCAAGGGGTAATGGCGCAACCCAAGTGGGTGGAAAAGGCAAAGCGTGCCGTGTTTTCCGTGATAACCTATGACAAGGAGGACAAGATGCTGAGCTCGGGTAACGGTTTCTTTGTGACGGAAGACGGAGTCGCTTTATCCGATTATACGCTTTTTAAAGGGGCGCAGCGAGCTGTGATTGTGAATTATGAAGGAAAAGAAATGCCCGTCGAAGCCATTATGGGAGCGGATGATATGTACGATGTGGTGAAGTTTCGGGTGGCTATTACCGGTAAGGATGTGCCGGCCTTGCCATTGGCACAAACGCCTCCTGCCGTAGGGACCGATATTTGTCTGCTGCCTTACTCTACCCAGAAAAGCCGCGCCTACAAGGCGGGCAAGGTGAAGGCGGCCGATAAAGTGGCGGACAATTATTCTTACTACACCCTTACCTTAAAGTTGGCAGACAAGCAGGTCAGTTGTCCGTTGACGACGATGGAGGGGGAAGTCTTCGCATTGGCACAGAAATCTTCCGGACAGGATACGGCTACCATTTGTTACGGCGTGGACGCCAACTACGTGATGGCACAGAAGATAACCGCTTTGTCGTATAGTGATGCCGCCTTGAAGGATATCGGCATCAAGAAAGCACTGCCCGGCACGGAAGAGGAGGCGTTGGTGTTCTTGTTTATGGCTTCTTCCCAATTGTCGACGGACAAGTATATGACCGTGCTTCAGGATTTCATCAATCAATATCCCGATAGCCCGGACGGTTATCTGCGCCGTGCCAACCAGCGTATCTTGATGTCTAAGGAAGAGGCATCGTTGGATCAAGTGTCCGATGACCTCGACAAGGCGTTGGAAGTGGCTACACAAAAAGACGATGTATATTATAGCCGGGCTAAGCTGATTTCGAAGTTCGTGATTGAGAATCCCGACCGGGTTTATGGCGACTGGACTTTGGATAAGGCGGTGGAGGAGATACGCGAAGCCATCAAGATACGTCCGCTTCCCGTCTATACGCAAACGATGGGGGACATTCTTTTTGCCAAGGGCGATTATCCTGCCGCGCTCGAAGCCTATGATGAAGTGAACCATTCGGAACTGGTGTCGCCCGCTACTTTCTATACGACAGCTAAGATAAAAGAAGCGATGAAAGCTCCTTCCGAAGAAGTGCTGGCCTTGCTGGACAGTTGCGTGGTACGCTTCAACAAGCCTTATACGCAAGATGCCGCACCTTACCTGTTTGCCAGGGCGCAGGCGTATATGGTGGCCAACCAGCCCCGTCAAGCTGTGGTGGATTATGATGCCTATTATGATGCCGTAAAGGGAAATGTGAACGATGTGTTCTATTACTACCGTGAGCAGGCGGCGTTGAAGTCACGCCAATATCAGCGTGCGTTGGACGATATGGCAAGTGCCATTGCCTTAAATCCCAAAGACTTGACCTATCGGGCGGAGTTGGCCGTGGTGAATATCCGTGTGGGGCGTAATGAAGAAGCTGTGAAAGTGTTGCAGGAAGCTTTGGCCATTGACGGCTCGTATGCCGAGGCCTATCGCCTGATGGGCATTGCACAGGTGCAAATGAAGCAGAAGGATGCCGCTTGTGCCAGCTTTGCCAAGGCCAAGGAACTGGGTGACCCCAATGTGGATGCCTTGATAGAGAAGCATTGTAAATAAGAAAGAGGGTGTATCAAAATCATTTTGATACACCCTCCCGTTTTACGGGAATCGTTTCCCTCATAGTTAGGTCAGAGTCATAAAATAAGGTGATGAATGAGCAAAACAGTTTTTTCGCATTCACTCTATTAAATGACGAGAATGCGGAAATACTGCATAAGAACGTGTGAATTAATATTTATTATCAAACATTTAATGCAAGAGTATATGAAGAAAGTAATCTGCAGCGCGAAGGCGCCCGGTGCCATCGGGCCTTATAGCCAGGCCATTGAAGCCGGAGGTATGGTGTTCGTATCGGGGCAGTTGCCCATTGACGGGGCTACGGGAGTGATGCCCGAAGGTGTGTCAGCCCAAGCCCGTCAGTCTTTGGAGAATGTGAAACACATTCTCGAAGAAGCCGGGTTGGGTATGGCGAATATCGTAAAAACTACGGTATTCTTGGCCGATATGTCTTTGTTTGCCGATATGAACGCCGTCTACGCCACTTATTTCGAAGGCGAATTCCCCGCACGTTCGGCGGTGGCGGTCAAGGCGTTGCCCAAGGATGCCTTAGTGGAGATTGAGTGCATCGCGGTTCGCTAACAAGTCGGCCACAATGAAACTGCTGCCTCCCACGAAGATGAAGTCTTCCGGGAGGCTTTCTTTTTGTGCGGCGCGTACGGCACCTGGTACGTCCGCGTAACATACGCCTTGCAGCCCCGCTTCATCGGCCAATTCTTTCAGCCGTTCGGCAGGCATAGCCCGCTTTACGCTTGCTTGGGTAAAGTAATAGACTGCTTCCTTGGGCATCAGGGCCAATACGCCCCGGATGTCTTTGTCGTTCACCATCCCTATGACGATGTGCAGCCGGCGGTATTTTTCTTCCCTCAGTTGCTCCACGATGTAACGGATGCCACCCACGTTGTGTCCGGTGTCGCATATCAAGGTGGGGGAATCTTGTAACTTTTGCCAGCGTCCCATAAGCCCGGTCAAACTTGTCACGTGGGCAAATCCACTGCGCACCGCTTGTCCGTCAATGTGATAGCCTGCGTCCTTTAGCAAAGGCAAGGCGGTGAGCAGCGTCTGTTTATTCTTTTTCTGGTAGAGCCCTTTCAGTTCAAATTCGATGCCCGGATAATCCTCACGGTCATAATCCTCGGCAAAATAAATGGGGGCGTGCATCTCGTCCGCCTTGGTTTGGAAGACGGGACGGGTCTCCGGGGTGGCTTCGCCTATCACTACCGGGACGCCTGTTTTGATGATGCCCGCTTTCTCTGCGGCAATCTTTGGCAAAGTGTCGCCCAAGAATTGGACGTGGTCGAAGCTGATGTTCGTAATGACGCACAGGTCCGGCCGGATAATGTTGGTGCAGTCCAAACGTCCGCCTAATCCCACTTCGATGACGGCTACATCTACGTGGGCGTCCGCAAAATAGCGGAAGGCCATAGCCGTGGTCAGTTCGAAGAAGGAGGGATGGAGCGGCTCGAAGAAACTCCGTTCCTCCTTTACGAAGCGTACTACGTATTCTTCCGGCACGGGTACGCCGTTCACCCGGATGCGTTCGCGGAAGTCTACCAAGTGAGGTGACGTATAAAGTCCGACCTTGTAACCGGCTTCTTGCAGAATGGCGGCCAATGTATGCGAGCACGACCCCTTGCCGTTAGTGCCCGCCACGTGGATGGTGCGGTATTGTCGGTGCGGGTGCCCGAAGTGGGTGTCCAATGCGAGTGTATTCTCCAATCCTTCTTTGTAAGCGGCTCCGCCCACTTGTTGAAACATAGGCGCGCTGTTGTATAAGTACTCTAAAGTATCCTGATAATCCATCTTTTGAAATATTTAACGGGAAACAAATCCATTCTATCGGCAAAATTACTACCTTTAATGCAGACAAAGATACGTACTATTTAAATCTATTGAGTTATGGGAGCAAAGAAAAATTTTGTAATCGACACGAACGTCATCCTGCACGACTACAAGTGTCTGAAGAATTTCCAAGAGAATGATATTTATCTTCCCATTGTTGTACTCGAAGAGTTGGACAAGTTCAAGAAAGGCAATGAGCAGATTAACTACAACGCCCGTGAGTTTGTCCGCGAACTGGATGAGATAACCGATGACAAACTTTTCACCAAGGGGGCGTCTTTGGGCGAAGGCTTGGGTAAATTGTTCGTCGTGACGGGCGATGTGGAGTCCAAGAAGGTGTACGCTTCTTTCCCTGAGCATAAGCCCGACCATCAGATTCTGGCGGTAGCCGACTGGCTGACGACAAAGTACCCCAAGACAAAGGCCATCTTGGTGACCAAGGACGTCAACCTGCGTATGAAGGCTCGCTCCATCGGCATCCTTTGCGAGGACTACATCAATGACAAAGTAGTCAACGTGGACATCTTTGAAAAGTCGAATGAAGTGTTCGAAGGAACTGACCCGGCCTTGATTGACCGTATTTATTCTTCGCACGAAGGCATCGATGTCGGTGAGTTCCCTTTCAAGGACATCATTCATCCCAACGAATGTTTCATCCTCAAGAGCGACCGCAACAGTGTCCTGGCACGCTACAATCCGTTCAGCCGCACCGTGTGCAGGGTGAATAAGACGAAGAACTATGGCATCGAACCGCGCAACGCGGAACAAAGTTTCGCTTTTGAGGTACTGAACGACCCCGACATCAAGCTGGTGGCCTTGACGGGAAAAGCCGGCACGGGAAAGACACTCTTGGCTTTGGCCGCCGCATTGAGGCAGATGAACGACTACAAGCAGATATTGCTGGCGCGCCCCATCGTGGCCTTGTCCAACAAGGACATCGGTTTCTTGCCCGGTGACGCCAATGAGAAGGTGGCACCCTATATGCAACCGTTGTTCGACAACCTGAACGTCATCAAGCACCAATTTGCCTCCAGCTCCAGCGAGGTAAAACGCTTGGAGGATATGCAGAAGAGTGACCAACTGGTGATTGAGGCTCTGGCGTTCATCCGTGGACGCAGCTTGAGCGAGACCTATTGCATCATTGATGAGGCGCAGAACCTCACGCCCCACGAGATAAAGACCATCATCACCCGTGCGGGCGAAGGCACCAAGATGGTATTTACGGGCGACATCCAGCAGATAGACCAACCTTATTTGGACACGCAGTCCAACGGCCTTGTCTATATGATAGACCGTATGCACGACCAAAAACTCTTTGCCCACGTCAACTTGGTGAAGGGTGAGCGCAGCGAGCTGAGCGAACTGGCCAGCAATTTGATGTAATTCTTTGGACCGTTGCTGTTATGCCGTTTGTGGTATAAGCAGCAACGGTTGACTTTATTTCCCGCCTTCATTTTCCTTAAAGAATTTCTCAAAAAAGAGAATATGATAATCTATTGAATTCTTCCAATAAGTTTTGTTGTGTGCACCAGGACGTGTAGTGAAGTCATGGTCGATTTTACGAGCCAATAAACGTTTGTGTAGGTCTTTATTTACATTCAAAAAGAAATCGTTTTCCCCGCAATCAAATGTGATGGCCAAATCGCCATTCTGTAAACTGTCTACCTGATTGACCACTGTATGGGTGTCCCAAAGTTCTTTGTTGGATTCGATATCCCCCAATTGACTCGACATCCTCCAGTTCTTCGGGAAAGGACGAATATCAACACCACCACTCATGCTGCCACAAGCGCCGAACGTGTCTTTATGGAGGATCGCATTCCACAGTGCTCCGTGTCCTCCCATACTTAGGCCCGTGATGGCTCGTCCTTTCCGGTTGGCGATTGTCTTATAGTGTTCATCAATGTATTTCACCAATTCGGATGAAACAAAGGTTTCGTAACGATAGGACGGATTCTTCGGGCTGTCCCAATACCAGCTGTTTTTCCCATCGGGACAAACGAATATGATGCCTTTTTCATCGGCTATCTGCGGGAGGTTGGGCTTGATTTCAACCCATGTCTTGGCATTTCCGCCGTAGCCGTGAAGTAAATAAACCACCGGACACGACACCGCTTTCCTGCCTTGCGCCGCATCAGGCAATACGACCACAACTTGCACTTCTTTCTTCATAGAAGGACTTTCTACAAACAAAGTATCAACTTTGGCGGCAAACGCAAAAGCCACCCCAAACAACATACAAACCAATACAATCTGTCTTTTCATTTTTATGTTTAAATGTTGATGAATAATCATTCATACGTGCCTATATGGCATCATCACAAGTTTGCAATCTTGCTGTTCTCATGACGGACTCCGTATAATTTCTACAAAAATAAGATTTATGACCGAAACGCTGAAATTGCGCATACATAAATTCCCTTTTTAGTAAGCAAGTTGTCTTGGCAAAGTAAGTAAGCTTCATCGGCAAAGTAAGCAAGGATACTTGGTGAAGTATGCAAGCTCCCTTATTATAATTGGGTAAGAGGTGCGGTTTTCCCATTTGTCGTATAAGTTAAAATAGTGACTCAGCCTTATAATCTTTTATGGGATTGGGTGTGTCGTATGCTTGTACGGCTTTAAAAAATGTCTTTTTTGCTTGCAATATCATCTCAAAAAGCGATGCACAGAAAAAAAGATACAAGTAAAACGAGATACTATCTTATCTTTGCGAAAAAAATCTTGTGTCATGAGAAACGAAAAGAAATATTATGTGTTTGTCGTGTTGCTATGGGGCGTATTGCTGACATCCGTAGCGAGAGAACGTTATTTTACTCCTTCTCAAATTCCGGCTTTAAAAGAACTGTTGGGAGGAGGAAGTTTGGAACCGGGTGATACAGTAGTTCTACGTGATGGAATTTATGAGCATCTGGGTGAAGTAAACTTCATCGGGAACGGAACGTTTCAGCATCCTATTGTTTTGAGGGCGGAACGTCCGGGAGGAGCCGTATTGACCGGAGGCCTTAGTCTGTATCTCAGCGGAGAATATCTTCAGATGGAAAACTTGTTCTTCCACAAAGCATGGGCGGAAGGGGCTAAGAACATGATAGACTTTCAGGTGAAGGGAAAAGGATATGCGAATCATTGCCGCATGACAGGTTGTGTGATAGATGATTGTAATGACCCGAAGAAAGAAGCACGGCTGAGGGGAGGCGACGAGTATTGGGTCGTATTGCGGGGAGCGAACAACCGCGTAGACCATTGTTATTTTGCCAACAAGGTGGTAGGCGGACTGGTGTTGCAGGTGTGGCTGGAGAAAGACAACCACTTGAACAATCACGTCATTGACCATAATTTCTTTGGCGAGCGTCCTCCTTATGGAGGAAACGGTGCCGAGATTATCCGCATAGGGCATTCGTGGTCGTCACAGCTGGAGTCGCGCACCATCGTGGAGGACAACGTGTTTTTCAGATGTAACGGGGAAAATGAAATCATATCGGTGAAATCGTGCCACAACGTGGTACGCAGGAATTTGTTTTATGAATCGCGCGGTGGCTTGGTTTGCCGCCACGGGCATTATAATGTGCTCGAATCCAATACCTTTATCGGACACGGTATTCGAGGTACGGCAGGCATCCGTATCATTAACCAGGGGCATACGGTGTATGACAATTATGTAAAAGACGTGAAAGATTTTGGCTTGTTGGTACGTATGGGCGTGTTCGAACGGCCTACCGCTGAAACCGATGTGAAGAAAGAACCTTTGACTTCCTATCATCGGGTGGAGAATGTGGACATTGCCTATAACTGGTTTCTGGACTGTCCGTTGGATTTAGGCTCAGGATATGGGACAAAATACCCTAAGAATGTACGTTTCGCCCACAATACGTATGCGGGGGAAGAACCGAATCTGAAGGTTGTCCACGGAGACAGCTTGTTGGCAGGATTCCGGTTTATGGATAATGTGTGGCGGTTCGGGGATGAGGAATCACTTGCCAAGGTTCCCTATGAGCGTATTCGCCGGGGATTCCGTGTCCAAGCCCAACCGCTTTCTTTGGCAGGGTTGGAGAGAGTTAGGGTTGAGGACTGCCTCTCTTCCGTAGGTCCCGTTTGGTATCAGGCTTTGGTGGATAAAATAGGAATCATCAGAAAAGAATATATGCGGAAAGAAACCCTTGAGGGGACTACTTACCGGTATACGGTAGATACGCCGGAAGACAGCGGCTTGGTGTCTACCCAAGTCTTTCCTCCCCGGCTGCGCTTGAATCGCGAAGCAATGACGGTACGCGGCAGAAGCCCGTTGGTGGTGGACTTTTATGCGGGGCTACGTAGCCCGAACGCCACCGTGACGTTCCATATCCCGGCAGGCATTGACCTCACGTTGGATAATACGACGGTCAATCTGATAGGTAGGGGGGAAGTTCGTTTAAGGGAGTTTTCCAAGCAGTCGATTGGCCGTGCGGGTAGCAAGTACTCGTATCGGCAAGTGGGGACAGTGGAATTGGTGGATGAAGAAAACAAAGGGAAACGGTTGATATTCAGAAATGTGGATTTGCGCCCTGCCAACGGAGCGGACATACGGCTTTGCATCAGTGACGTGTCGCTGCCTTCCGTGGGGCGTTATCTAATCGGTGCATCGTATGTCACCTCGGAACCGGAAGTCCTGCACAGTCCGTCTAGCAGCGTGACTTTGGAGGGAGTTGCCACAGTTTCGGATTTTCGTAGGGAGGCATTGCGTTCGGCGGCGTATAAAGAGGCTCCGGACTGTACTTCGGCCGTTTTCCATTGGACCATTCCCGAAGGCGCTCGGTCTGTCCGGTTGCTTCAGTCGGAAGACAAGGGCGGTACATGGAAACCCTCTCGTGTGGAAATACTTCCCGGTGACTCTTCGGTCAGAGTGAGTCAGTTGAAGCCGAATCGGCTGTATGCGTTCAAGCTCCGGGTGGACGGTGGAAGGAACGAAGGCTGCTCCAACGTGGCTTGGCATTATTCCGGCCTGTGGGACGTGAAGGCGTGGGGACTGAAAGGAGACGGGGTGACGGATGAGACCGATGCCTTGAACAAGGCCATTCGGGAACTGAACGCTTACGGTGGTGGAGTCTTGCGTTTTACTTCGGGTGTCTATAATGTCCGTACCGTACATTTGCAAAGCCATGTCTGGCTATGCTTGGACAAAGAGGCTACCATCCGGGCGATTCCGGGAGCGGACGCGCCCGAAGTGACATGGTTCAGCGACCGTGCTTATCGTTCCGGCTTGTCGCCCACTGACCCGCGCCCCTATGAGGATCCGGACAATTACTTGACCAAGCAAGACGTGGGGCATACGTTTTTCCGTAACGCGATGTTTTGGGGAGAACGGATTGAAAATGTGAAAATAATAGGTACGGGACGCATTACCGGTGATGGACACATCGTGACGACCGACAAAGTGATGAACCATACGCCAGACCGGCGTTGCGACAAGATGTTTTCTTTGAAACTCTGTAAAGACGTGGAGATTGGCGGACTGGAAAAGACGGAAGATATGTGGTATGACGAACAGGCGGATGAACCTTATTACATAAGGACCGACGGACGCAAGAATGCGGACGTGGGCAACATGCTGCACATCGACCAAGGCGGGCACTTCGTCCTGCTGGCCACGGGGACGGACGGCATCTATGTGCACGACACGTATTTCGGCAAGCACAGTTCGAAGAATGCGCGTGACATTTACGACTTCATGGGTTGCAACGACGTGCGGGTGAAGAACGTGTATTCGCGGGTGAGTTCGGACGACATCGTGAAGCTGGGGTCGGATTGTTCGTTGGGCTTTACCCGCCCGGCGCGCAATTACAGCATACGGAACATCGTGGGCGACACGAATTGCAACTTGTTCCAAATAGGTTCCGAGACAGCCGATGACATTCAGGATGTGTACGTGGACAACATCTATGTGCTGGGAGCCAACAAGGCGGGGTTCTCCATTTCGACGAATGACGGCGGGCATGTGAAGAACGTATATCTCAATAGCGGGAAGACCGGGCCGTTGCATTCGCGCTCGAAGATGCGCCGCACGCGTACTCCTTTCTTTATTTCCATATCCAACCGTGGACGGGTATTGGGTGCGGAGGTGAAGCCTTTCACTTTCAAGGAAAACGGAAAGGTGAGGAAAGAGTTGCTGGTGACGAACGTGAACATAGGACGGGTGGAAAATGTCGTGATCAACGGGGTGGACATAGAAGAAGTCTACGGAGGTAGTTCTTTCAGGGGCGAACGTTGGAAACCCTACGACGGGTCGCAAAACGTGTCGTCGCCCATTATCGCAGGATTCAAGTTGCCGGATACGGAAAATGTGGAAGGAGGGCTTACGTTCGCCTTGCCCGACGGACGGCATACGGGTTACATAGAAAACGTATGTTTCCGGGATGTGAATCTGTTGGTAAAGGGTGGACATCCTTCGGAGGATAGGAATGCCTCTCCGCCAGAGATCGGAGTGGGACGTTACAACGTGGGTGACTTGAAAGTGCAGCCGGCGTTCGGATTTTGGATGCGCCATGTGAAGGGAGTCGTCCTTGACAATTGCCGGATTGAGACGGAAAAGCCGGACGGAAGGTATGCGGTGGTCTTGGACGATGTGATGGGAGCGGCTGTAAAGGGACTGCAAGTAGATGTGCCTGAAGACCGTAAGATACACACGACGGGAAGCAAGTATATTGTCATAGAATAATGTAAAATGGAATGATTGCCATGAAAACAAAATCAATTTTTAAGATTTTTATTCTCGGATGCCTGTTCGCGCCTCTCTTCGTGCAGGCGCAGACGGTGTTTGACGTGAAAAAGTTTGGGGCGAAAGGGGACGGCAAGTCCCTGGATTCACCCGCCATCCAGCAAGCCATTGATGCTTGCAACCAAGCCGGAGGCGGTAAAGTGGTAGTACCTGCCGGTACTTATTTGTCGGCAACCATTGTGCTGAAATCCAATGTTTGTCTCCATTTGGAGAAAGATGCGTTGATATTGGGTACGACAGACTATAAGGCATATAAGAATCTGGATCCTTTTACGGAAGGGTTGGGCATTGACGTGGGTGCCGCCTTGCTGGTGGCCGTGGATGCCAATCGTGTGAGTTTGGAAGGCGAAGGTACCATTGACGGGCAAGGCTCAGCTTTAAAAGCCCGGCATATAAAAGAAGACACGCGGCCCGAAAGAGAACGTTGGGGCATGCGACCTTTCCTTTTACGGTGGGTAAGATGCGATCAGGTTCGCGTGCAGGGAGTGACGTTGAAGTATGCGGGTGCGTGGACTTCCCATTATTTCCAATGCAAGAATGTAGATATTGAAAATGTGACCATCCGTAGTTTCGGGGTGGCGCATAATGACGGCATCAATATAGATGGATGTCAGGACGTGCATATTCGTAATTGTGACATTGTAAGCGGAGACGATGCGCTTTGCTTCAAAAGTACTTCCGCCCGGATGGGATGCAAGAACATTGTGGTGGAGAATATGAAGTTGAAGAGCAACCAAGCGGGAATCAAGATGGGTACAGAATCTATGGCGGGGTTTGAGGATATCCGGATAACGAATTGCCACATTTATGATACGAAGAACGGTGGAATCAAACTTTTTTCTGTAGACGGTGCCAAGTTGCGTAACGTTGTAATATCGGATATAACGATGGACGAAGTGCGCACGCCTATGTTGTTCCGTTTGGGGGCTCGCCTGAGTGTGTTCCGCAAGAAAGAAGATGTCAAACAGTCCGTGGGCGTATTCGAGAATGTGACAATCAGAAACGTAAAGGCCGTAGCGGCGGATAAAGCCCAGCTTGACCCGCCTTCGGGTATATTGATAACCGGAATCCCCGGACATTATATTACGAACCTGACGTTGGAAAACATACATATCCGCCTGTTGGGAACCGGGACGAAGGAAGATGCTCTTGCTGAAGTGCCTGAAGCCATTGACGCTTATCCGGAGGTGAAGACCTTCGGCCCCAAGATTCCGGCATACGGCGTCTGGGCGCGGCATGTGCGCGGGTTGAAACTGAAGAACGTGACTTTTGAGCTAAAGAACCCGGACGAGCGTCCGGAAATCATTTGCGAGGATGGTGATATGCAGTATTATCGATAGTGTTTTTACTTATAAAGAATAGAATTATGAAAGGTGTATTAAATGGGTTGTTGATGTCT